>CAYMGZ010000224.1:0-5390 GCA_964390095.1 uncultured Lachnospiraceae bacterium
CTGCGACCTCCTGATCCCAAATCAGGCACTCTAGCCAAACTGAGCCACACCCCGTTTTTTTGCTGGTACACGGCCGCTTGTTTGCGTCCTCTCCGTGACACGAGATATATTATATATCAGGTTCAGGAAAATGTCAACAATTTTTTTCAATTTTTACGCGCCAAATAATATGTTACGGTTCCGGCCTGATTTTATAAGGCTTTCCGGTCTTCGTGCCCTTCCTCCCGCAACAAATCGGCATACCAGAAAAACACATCGGAAACCTTGGCAAGGTCGCCTTCCTTGCTGTTTTCCCTAAAGAATTCTTTATAATAGTAAAGACACTGTTCCAGCTCCTGCGCAAGCATTGCCCCCCTCCCGGCATTTTGCCAGCCAATGGGGACATCCTCCCTCCGTGTCCCATCCTGCCATACAGGCATCTGTTCCGCCCGCACCCGGCCCTGCCCTGCTGGCAGACCGCCCATCCGGGCAAGCAGGTACTCCCCCACCGCATTCCACGCGGCAATGATCCGCAGGGAAAGCTGCGCACACGCAAGAATCCGCCTTTTCTTCCGATCCATGCTACGGCAGATGGACGAAAGCTCCATCTGCAGCTTCGCCCCCTGTTCTTTTACCTCCCCAAAACGCCCGCCTGCGGCGGCGCACAAATCTTCCAAAAGCCCCTTTGTCTCCCTTTTCTTCTGCGACCACTCCTTCAACTGCACGGCCCTGGCCCAGCCAAAGACCGAAAGCCTGCCCACCTTCGCAAGACAGCCCACAAACGCCCCCGAAGCATCCCCAAACTCAAGCTCCGAGACCATACGGTTTAATTCATCAAATGAAAGCTCCGTCTTCCCCCACGAGAAAACCGCGCCATAGATCATCCCCGGAACGGAAAAATCCGGATGGCCAACATGCCCATAATCCCCCCAGTCCGTATTCAGCACGCCAAGCGCATGGTATTTCCGCCCGTAGGCACACATCCTTTTTATATTCTCGTAGCCTTCTTCCATCTGATTGACAAAATGGTTCCAGCCGCGCGTTCCCGGACAGACATACAGCTTTGTGCCCGCCTCATGCAGCACACGCACCTGCGTATCCGGCTCCGTCTCCGAATACCCCCACGCAAGGCAGACTACCTCTTTTGGGAATCTTTCAAGCAGCTTCGGGCTCTCACAGATCACATCCCCCCAGAACATCGGTGTCTTCCCATTTTCAATCAAAAAATCAAATAATTTCGACACAAACTCTGCATACAGCACATCCCTGCCCTTTTCCTTTGCCACCGCGCGGCTTCTGCCCGTCCCAAGGTCAAAAGTCTCATCCGCGCAGATATTAAACTTATCCGAGCGAAACAACTGCATGTACTCCCCGATCATGCGGATGGCCAACCCGGCCGACCGTTCATCCGCCGCATTCAGCGTATGGTGTTCCATGCGGTCCCAGAACGAAAACTCCTGCCCCACGCTGTCCTCAAGTTCACACAAACCCGCATACGTGCGCGTTCCAAGGAGCTTATATAAATGCCCGAAACTCGCCAGCGCCGGCACCAGCTCCACCCCGCGCTCTGCGCAGTACGCATCCAGCTCTAAGATTTCCCCCGCCGTAAGTGGTGTCTCATCCCGCCAAAGCTCCGTCATACCGCGGAACAGGTACGTATGCTCAATGTAGAGCTGTAGCTGGTTCAGTTTATAAAACACCATGGTATCCACCATTTTTTTTAGGTTTGAAAGTGTCTGCACGCGCCCCCTCGTGACATCGTGGAAAAATCCCCGCACCTTAAAATCCGGCTCATCCTCCATATGTACCACCGGCAAAAGCCCCGCATACTGGCGGAACAGCTGCCGCAGGGTCTGCACCCCCTGCCCCATGGCGGCAAGGCTTCCGCCGCAAATGGCCACACCATCCTTTGCCACATCAAGAAGATACCTTGACTCCCACATAGTCCCGTCCACGCAGAGCCGGATATCCCCTGCCCCGGCAAATCCCCGCGTGACTTGGAGCCCCATCCCCGTGCAGGAGGCAATCTCATCCTTTAACATCTGCGCGTAAACCGCTGCCCCTTCCAGGCAGGAAGGCTCCATCACAATCATCGTGTCAAAACCCAGCTGATAATATCCATTTCCCTCCTGTACCCGTTTTGGCCATGGCAGTAAAATCATCTTCATCCCCTCCTGCATCCAAGTATGTAAATTTTTTCCAAGCTCGTCTTTTCCCATTCCACACCAAATCCGGCATATCTACAAAATACCCTCCCGACATGGCCCATGGGCATCCGCCACATCCCCCTTGGCCAAAAGCTACCGTGTCCCTTCCACCCGGATACACCCATACCGCTCCGAGCCGATCACCTTCTCCATCATCTCTACCGGCGTGCTCCCAACACACGCAAGCACCTGCCGAAAAACCGTCACCGACTGCCCGGAACATAACTGCACGCCCCTGCGGTCCTGATCCGCGTGGAACACATCATGCCTGCTGTTCACGTTCCAGAACACCACATTCGGGATTTCATACCCCTTATCCAAAAAACGCTTTGCCATTTCTTCATAAAACGTCCATTCCCGGTCCCCGCAGGCATCAATCTCCATATCCGAGACCACGATGATCGACTTTGGCATCTCCTCCGGTTTTACATGCCCCAAAACCGCAATCTCAAGCACACGCTCAAATGCCCGCTCAAGGCTTGTATTCATGCCCCACGCCGCCTTTGACACCATGCCAATCTTTTGCGCGAGTGTCTCGCCCTTTAGCTTTACGATCTGCGGTTCCCCCGAAAACGTCATAAATAAATTGTGGTAATCCCCCGTATTGCGCTCAGCAAAATAAATGGCAAGCCCGACAGAGGTTGCCATCGGTCTACCCCACATCGAGCCGGACACATCCGCCATCACAATAGCGTTCGTTCCCTTTTCCACATAATCCGGCAGCTGCCCCCACTGTGCCTCAAGCACCTGCGAGTCCTCCCCCTGATACAGGATTTTCTCCACGATATCATACGGGTAGAGCACGGCGGAATGGATCGTTTCCTCCCCGGTGGCCGCTCTTTTTACAAACTCGTTAAAACGTTCCCCATCATGCCGCATAAAAGCCTTGCGGTAGAGCATCATTGCACGGCTCGGCACTTCGGAATATGTGATTTCATCCCAGCGGTTCGCGGACATCAGCCCCTCGACCACCCGGATCTGTCTGCGCATGCTGCGGACAATACGTTTAAAATTGTAGACCGGGTAGCCGAGCTTTTTCGCCGTCAAAATCCCAAGCTCCCTCGTTTTTTCCGAGCTCGCATCCGCCGTCTTGATCCATTTCGCAAGCAGCGAGATCGCATTGCCCTGATTCAAATTCTTCAAATCTTCCTCAAACTGCGCCTTCATCGCCGCCCACATCGCATCCTCAAGCGGCGTTCCAACCAAGCAGTAAAGGTCATCATAACGCCCGAACAAGCCGATGAGGTCAAGGTTTGGCGCAAGCGCGCCCGGATGCTTCTGTGCCATATACCGCAGCAAAACCCGGAACGTCTTGCGCTCACCGAGCCCTCCCCGGATATCCCGCGCATAGAAAACAATCTTTGTTGCAAACAGCGGATTCTCCCGAAATGCCTCCGCAAACAACGCACATATCCGATCTTCCCCTGCCTCCCGCAGCGAACCGACCGTGCCAAAAAAATCGAGGCAGGCCGCCCCCGTCGTACCAAGGGCAACCGCCCCATTCTCCGTGCGGGTAAACTCTCCCGCCTTTCTCAGCATTTCTGCAAAACCCATTTAGAACCTCTTTTCCATGACGCGTTTTTTGTGGAATTAATCCACGCGTGCCCTGTTCCTCCCCTGCCAAACTTCACAGGAAACTTACACGGCAACACACTCATCCCCCATCTGCGGAAGATTCGCCAATTGATTTGCTGTGCGCGCCACTATAAATTTGTTTTCATGACACTTGTTCGTTGGATTTAGGGATTCGTACCCATGATGCTTTTTGTTTTATGACTTTCAATCATAGAAAAATTGCTGTAAGCATCACAATCGGGCCTAGCAGGTTCGAACTGCAAATGGTTTGCTGTCTGTGTCACAAACATGACCAGACCGGTTTTCCAAAAACCGGCAAAACTAGGCCCACAATGGCGACGGCAGGATTCGAACCTGCAGTGATCTTTATCAGAAGTCCCTCTGGGAATTTGCTGTTTTGGCCACGGACATGACCGTGCTTAACACTTCCGCGTCTCCCATTTCCGCCACATCGCCATAATTGTAAAAGGGAGTATGGTATAATATCTGGCGATATTATACCATACTCCCCTAAAAAATGGAACTTAAATTTTCCTTAAGTATAATACTGCGCCTGCGCATTCCACAATTCATAATATTTCCCGCCCACATCGCGCAGCAGCTCCTCATGCGTGCCAACCTGCACGATCCGCCCGTGCTCAAACACTGCGATCTTGTCGCAAAACCGGCAGGAAGACAGGCGGTGGCTGATATAGATCGCCGTCTTGTCCCCCACGATCTCATCAAACCTCGCATAGATCTCCGCCTCCGCAATCGGGTCAAGCGCCGCCGTCGGCTCGTCGAGAATGATAAACGGGGCATCTTTATACAACGCCCTTGCAAGTGCGATCTTCTGTGCCTCCCCGCCTGAAATATTGACCCCTTCCTCGTCAAAATCCTTATACAAAGGCGTATCAAGCCCCTTTTCCATTTTCCTGTAACGCTCCCCGAAGCCAACTTCAAAAAGCAGCCGCTCGGCCTTCTCCCCATTCCACTCTGCCGCAGATGCCACATTGTTGCCGAGCGGCATTGCAAGCAGGTTATAATCCTGAAATACCACGGAAAACAAGTCAAGGTACTGTCTGTAATCATACTTGCGGATATTGAAATCATTCATTAAAATCTCGCCCTCCACCGGATCATACAGCCGGCACATCAGCTTGATGAACGTTGTTTTCCCGCTGCCGTTTTCCCCGACAAGGGCAAGGCGCTCGCCAACCTTTATCTTTAAGTTGATATCCTTCAACGCATAAGAATCCCTTGCGGCACTTTCCTTCTTTCCCGGCATTGCATCCGCCCCTTTGCCCTCTGCGTATTTTTCACCCGGCTTTTCCCCTGTTCCCAAGTTTTCCGGCTCTAGGGCATGAGGTTTTGCCCCACCCTCCCCCTGCGTTCCCGGATACGAAAAACCCACGTTCCTAAATTCAATATCAAACTGTTTATCGCTGCGCTTCTCCACCGCAAGGCTGCCCTGGTACATATCATTTGCAACCTCAAAATATTCCAGATAAGTCGCAAGGAACTGCTCATTTGTCTTTAATGAGCTAAGGCAATAAAAAGAGTTCCCGACACTTGCCATCACATTGCCAAGGTATCCCACATATTTGATCACACTGCCCACCGGGAATATCCCAAGCACACAATAAAAAC
>CAYMGZ010000225.1:0-5369 GCA_964390095.1 uncultured Lachnospiraceae bacterium
TATTATACGGAACAAACGTTCGAATGTCAAGAACTTTTTTATTTCCTATTTTTGCCAAATATCCCATGTCAAACTTACGCATGCTTGGACACTGGCAAAGGATACAAAAAACACAAAAAAAATACAAAATTACGAACATTTGTTTTGCATTTTGGAAACGGATATGCTATACTATATAAAAACAGAACTTTGCTTTTGGCATCAACACAGGCTGTCTGTTTGGCAGCTTCCTCATCTCATAACGAAAAGAATGGAGAATCATATGTCTTACGGAAAAATTACACAAAAACAACAGGAAATCCTTGAATATCTGAAAAAAGAAATCATGAACCGGGGATATCCCCCTTCGGTGCGCGAGATCTGCGAGGCGGTGGATCTGCGCTCAACCTCCTCCGTCCACTCGCACCTTGAGACATTGGAGCGTAACGGTTACATCCACCGTGACCCGGCGAAACCACGCGCGATTGAGATTGTGGATGACAGTTTTAACTTAACGCGGCGGGAACTGGTCAATGTCCCGATCCTTGGTGACGTTGCCGCCGGCCAACCGTTGCTTGCCGTCGAGAATATCGAGGGGTATTTCCCGATCCCGACGGAGTACATGCCAAATGCCGACACCTTCATGCTCCATGTCAAAGGGGAAAGCATGATCAATGCCGGGATATTGGATGGCGACCAAGTGCTTGTCCAAAAACAGGATACCGCACAGAACGGTGAGTTTGTTGTTGCCCTAATCGGCGACGGGGCCACCGTGAAGACCTTTTACCAGGAAGATGGCCATATCCGCCTGCAGCCGGAAAATGATTTTATGGACCCTATTATACTGGCAGATGCCGATGTCAAGATTATTGGCAAGGTGATTGGTCTTTTCCGCATGTTCTAAGGAAGGCAAGATACCGGACATGTATTTTGGATATCCAGACAAAAACCAGGGAAAGGGATAGATAAAATAATGATCTATCCCCTTTTCTGGTTTATTTTATACGGTTTCATATTGTATTTTTAGGCCGGTATATTATATAATCTCAGGTCTTGTTCTCATTTTCTTCTTATTTTTTACGATCCTTCTGTTTATTCCCCTAATTCTTCCTCCGACACATCGATCCCATCCCTCCAGATCCGCTCCAAATCATAAAACAGCCGGTCTTCCTTTGAAAAAATATGCACGACAATATCACCGTAATCCAACAGGACCCATCCGGACGAGCGGACACCTTCCACGCGCTTTGGTTCAAAACCACCTTTTGAAAGTTCCTCCTGCACGGCATCTACCATGGCCTCCACCTGCGCAGGGCTATTCCCGTTCGCGATCACAAAATAATCCGCCAGGACCGATATCGCACTGATCTCGATTACCTTAATGTCCTCCGCCTTCTTCTCCCTGAGCGCCTTGCAAGTCAACCTTGCCATCCCTCTTGATTCTTCTGTCATATTTTTCACCTCATTAAATAATATCCAAATAAAACATCATGTCCATCGTGCCATCCGCTTACTTCCCGCAAAGCTCCGCATAATAATGGAGGGTTGCAAGCGATGTCGCATCCATCTGCATCTTCGGGTCATTCTTCTCTTTCTCCCGAAGGTAATCCACCGTATTCTTTGCCGTATAATATACCGCGAGGTCAATATCCTCAAACGCGATCCTGCGCAATTCCTTTAACTCCGGCACAATGGGTTGCGAACGGCCAATTTCGATATAATCCGAAAGATAAATGTTTTTCTCCATGAAAGACATTTCCGGGCGGCCTGTCGTATGGAAACGGATCGCATTCAAAATTTTCCCATCCTTGATCCCATAACGGTGTTCCGCATACCATGCACCAAGTTTTGCATGCAGCAAAAAAGGTTGTTGGCGCTCCGTCTCACTGATGATCAGGCCATTTTCCCCACACTGTTTTAAAATTTCTTTTTCCGGCAGGCATTTTGCGCAGTCGTGCAATAATCCTGCAATCATTGCCTTATCCTGGTTTTTCCCGTATGCCATTGCCAGGCTAGCGGCAAGGTATGCGACCCCCAGCGTATGCACAAAGCGTTTGCGCGGCAAAACACGCTCCATCTCCTTGATCAGTGCATCAATTTTCTGGTCCATATAAAGTCTCCTTTTCCGTCTTCTGATAACAGCCCTGTTCTTTTAAAAAACGTTCCACTGCTTCCGGAACAAGATATTTGACCGAGCTGTGCGCGGCAAGCCGCCTCCGGATCTCAGTCGAAGAAATCTCCATCTTCGGCGTATCAAAAAACTGCACCTTGGCACCAAACTCCCTGCGGATGCGGGCTGCCGCCGCCAAAATCTCTTCCCCGGAAATCCCTCCCCGGCTCGTTGCCAGAAGATGCGCATGTTTTACAATTACTTCAGGGCTGCGCCACGCCGGAAAAGAAACCAGGGAATCCCCGCCGATGATAAAATAAAATTCCGTATCCGGGTTTCCCTCTTTCAGCGCAGTTACCGTATCCGCCGTGTAAGTCACCCCGCCCCTCTCAATCTCCAACGTGGACAGGTAAAAGTCCGGGTTTCCCGCAATCGCAAGTTCCAGCAGCCTGCAGCGTAATTCATCCGGCAGGATATAGGATTCTGCTTTTTCCGCCGTCCGTTTTGACGGAAGGAACATCACGGCTGAAAGCCCGGCCTGTTCCCTTGCCGACTCCGCCAGGACCAAATGTGCCAGATGGACAGGGTTGAAGGTTCCGCCCATAATGCCGATTTTTTTCATCATCCCCACGCCCTTTATTTTGGAAGTTCAATTTTTTTCATATCTTTTGATTCACGGTAAAGCACGATCTTGCGGCCAATCACCTGCACTACCTGCGAATGGGTACGCTCCGCCAGCATCGCCGCAACCGCAGCCGGTTCGTCCTCGCAATTTTTTAAGACCGTGATTTTGATCAGTTCCCGCGCGGCAAGCGCTTCCTCAATCCCCATGGTAAACTCTGGTGTCAGGCTTGACTTGCCGATCTGGAAAATCGGATCCATCTTCATCGCAAGCCCTTTTAAATACGAGCGCTGTTTGCTTGTCATTTCCATTCCCTACCTTTCGCCGGTTTTATTTATAATAATCAAATTCCAGACCGTACATACGCACCGTGTCGCCATCCTCAATCCCAAGCGCCACAAGTTCATCCAATATCCCGTTGTCTTTTAGGAATTTCTGGAAAAATTCAAATCCCTTTTCCGAATCAATGTTGGTATAACCAAGCATTTTTTCCACGCGCGGTCCTTCCACAACATAGACGGAATCCTGCGCATTGTAGCTGACGGTATATGGCAGTGTCACATCAAGTGCCGGGTCTTCAAAATATTCGCGCTCAAAAACAACCTTGGTATCTTCCATATTTTTTAAGAGCTCATTCACATAATATAAAAGCTCTTTTACCCCCTTGCCGCTGACGGCGGAAATCCCAAAAACGCGGATGCCCTCCGGTTCAAACGCTGCCCGGATCCTGTCGAGTGCCGTATCCGCTTCCCCGCCATAGAGCACGTCCAATTTGTTGGCGGCGATGACCTGGGGCTTTTTTTGCAGCTCGGCATGATAGGAGGCAAGCTCCGCGTTGATCGTGCGGATATCTTCCACCGGGTCGCGCCCTTCGGTTGCGGCAGCATCCACCAGATGGATCAGCACGCGCGTGCGCTCGATATGCCGTAAAAACTCATGTCCAAGCCCCACGCCCTCCGACGCGCCCTCGATCAGGCCCGGGATATCCGCAATCACGAATCCATCCGCCCCAAAAAGATCCACTACGCCAAGGTTTGGGGTTAAAGTCGTAAAATGATAGTTGGCAATCTTTGGTTTTGCGTTCGTCACGCGGGAAAGAAATGTGGATTTCCCGACATTTGGAAATCCGATCAGACCAACATCCGCAATGACCTTGAGTTCGAGCTGGATATTTAGTTCCTTTGCATCCTGTCCCGGCTGTGCGTATTTCGGGACCTGCATCGTGGCGGTTGCGTAATGCTGGTTGCCTTTGCCGCCACGCCCGCCGCGCAAAATCACTTCGCGCTCATTCCCGTGTGACATGTCGGCAATCACCTTGCCGCTCTCCGCCTCCTTGATCACGGTTCCCTCCGGCACTTTGAGGATCAGGTCCGCCCCGTCCTTCCCGGAACAATTATTTTTTCCGCCTTCCGCCCCGTCCTCGGCGCTGTATTTCCGGTTATGGCGGAATTCGGATAATGTATTTAAGCCCTTGTCCACCACAAAAATAACATCGCCGCCCTTGCCGCCATCACCGCCGTTCGGACCGCCTGCCGCCACAAAAAGCTCCCGCCGGAAGCTCACATGCCCGTCACCGCCCTTGCCGGAACGGATATAAATCGTTGCTCTGTCCGCAAACATGGTACCTCCTATTTTAAGTTCCGCATATGCTGATATAAGAAAAGCCCCGAAGTTCTGCCAACTCGGGGTTTTCCGCTTTTAAGCCATTTTTCGATTACTCAGCTGCTTCTACCGGGTAAACACTTGCCTGCTTTTTGTCCCTGCCCTTTCTCTCGAACCTCAAGACACCATCAACAAGTGCGTACAGGGTATCATCCCCACCACGTCCTACATTGACACCTGGGTGGATCTTCGTGCCGCGCTGCCGGTAAAGAATATTGCCTGCTACGACGAACTGGCCGTCCGCCCTCTTTGCGCCAAGCCTCTTCGACTCGGAATCCCTGCCGTTCTTGGTGGAACCAACACCCTTTTTATGAGCAAAAAACTGAAGGTTCAACTTCAACATGACCTACACCTCCTTTAAACGATCTAACCTGTCCACTTACTTCTTCGCATCAATCCGGATAAACTTGCGCCCGTAGGTTTCCTCGACCATCCGAAGCCCGACAAGCAGCGAACCCATCAAAAGTGCTGCCTGGTCCGACATCGGGGGATGGATCTTAAAATCAATCATCCCCTTCTTCTCGTCCTCATCGTAGGAAAACGTATCCCCTGTGAGTGTCTCGACAGAGTTGATGGCCGTCACCGTCAGTACGGAAACCGCAGCACAGACAATATCATGTCCTTTTTCTGCATAATCCGCATGTCCCAGACAATGGAAACCGTCCATCCGGCCGCCTTCATCCTGATATATGGATATTTTAATCATACGGGCTAAGCATTGATTTTATCAATCTTAACCTTCGTATAAGCCTGCCTGTGACCATTCTTTTTATGGTATCCGGTCTTTCTCTTATACTTGTAAACAATGACCTTCCTGCCCTTGCCCTCCTCAAGGACTGTCGCGGAAACACTGGCACCGGCTACGGTCGGGTTCCCGATCTTAAGCTCGCCGTTATTTACCGCAAGGACCTGGTCAAAGCTTACGGTGGAATCCTTGTCCACACCAAGCTTCTCTACTTTAATGATATCGCCTTCGGCTACTTTGTACTGTTTACC
>CAYMGZ010000226.1:0-5348 GCA_964390095.1 uncultured Lachnospiraceae bacterium
GACTCCGATGATGCAGAGCTATCTGGAGACAAAGGCACAGTACAAGGACTGTATCCTGTTTTACCGTCTCGGTGATTTCTACGAAATGTTCTTTGAGGACGCAGTGACCGTCTCGCGGGAGCTGGAACTGACCCTGACCGGGAAATCCTGCGGGATCTCCGGGCGCGCGGCTATGTGCGGCGTGCCTTACCACGCACTGGAGGGCTACCTTACCAGACTGGTGGAAAAGGGCTACCGCGTGGCAATCTGCGAGCAGGTGGAAGACCCGAAAATGGCAAAAGGGCTGGTAAAGCGCGAGGTCATCCGCATCGTGACACCGGGGACCAACATCGATAACGGGGCGCAGGACGCGACGCGCAACAATTACCTGATGGGGATCATCAAAAAAAATGGCATCTTCGGGATTTCCACGGTGGATGTTTCCACGGGGGATTACTATGTGACCGAAGTATCTTCCACACGCGGCATACTGGATGAAATATATAAATTTTCACCGTCGGAGATCATATGCGATCCGGCGTTTTTGTCTTGCGGCATCCGGATGGACGAGCTGCAGGCAAAATACCATATCGCGGTGACAAAACTTGAGGAATGGTATTATGACAGTGCGCTGTGTAAGAGGGCGCTGCTTGGGCATTTTAAAACAAAAACACTGGCCGGGCTTGGGATGGAAGATTATACCGCAGGGTGCGACGCGGCAGGTGCGGTGCTGCAGTATCTGTTGGAAACGCAGAAAAATTCCCTCGAGCAGTTAAGCCACATCACACCATACGCGACAAACCGTTTCATGGTCCTTGATACTTCCACAAGGCGCAATCTGGAACTTATGGAAACATTGCGGGAAAAAACGAAGCGCGGGTCGCTGTTATGGGTGCTCGATAAGACGAAAACGGCGATGGGTGCAAGGCTTCTGCGCAATTTTATCGAACAGCCATTGATTGAGCCGGAGGAAATCAATGCGCGCTACGATGCCATCGAGGAACTGAACGCCCAGCTGATCACGCGCGATGAACTGCGGGAGTATCTTGATGCGGTCTATGATTTGGAGCGCCTGATGGGGAAGGTGAGTTACCGTAGTGCGAACCCGCGCGACCTGCTTGCATTTTCCTCCTCGCTCGCCATGCTAGGCCCGGTCCACTTTCTGCTTGCGGATACCGAGGCTGCGGAGCTTCGTGATATTTACCAGAACCTTGACCCGCTTGATGACCTCTTTTCCCTGATTGACGGTGCGATTGAACCGGAAGCGCCCATCTCCTTAACCGATGGCGGGATCATCCGCACGGGCTACAATAAAGATGTGGATGAATTGCGCAGTGCGAAGACCGAGGGGAAGAATTGGCTGGCACAGTTGGAACAGCGCGAAAAAGAAAAAACGGGGATAAAAAACCTGCGCATCAAATACAACAAAGTGTTCGGCTATTATCTGGAAGTGACGAATTCCTTTAAGGAGCTTGTTCCGGCAGACTGGACCAGGAAAGCGACCACGACCGGCGCGGAGCGCTATATTACCCCGGAATTAAAGGAATTGGAAGACAAAATCCTAAACGCGGAGGAAAAGCTTACCGCGCTGGAATATTCCCTTTTTTCCGAAATCCGCGAAAAGATCGCAAAGGAAGTTTCCCGCATCCAGCAGACGGCAAAGGCAGTGGCAAAACTTGATGTCTATGCCTCGCTTGCTTTTGTCGCGGAGCGCGGGCATTTTGTGCGGCCGCAGGTCAACACGGAGGGAATCATTGACATTAAGGATGGCAGACACCCGGTTGTCGAGCGGATGCTGGAAAACGATGCCTTTGTGGCAAACGATACATACCTTGATGGCGATGCACACCGCCTTGCCATCATCACGGGACCGAACATGGCAGGCAAATCGACCTACATGCGCCAGACGGCACTGATTGTCCTTATGGCGCAGATTGGTTCCTTTGTCCCTGCCTCATCGGCAAACATCGGGATCGTGGACCGGATTTTTACGCGTGTTGGCGCGTCGGATGACCTTGCCCTCGGGCAGAGCACCTTTATGGTGGAGATGACCGAGGTGGCAAACATCCTGCGCAACGCGACCAAAAACAGCCTGTTGATCCTTGATGAAATCGGGCGCGGCACCTCGACTTTTGACGGCCTAAGCATTGCCTGGGCGGTTGCGGAACATATCAACAACCCGGAAAATATCGGGGCAAAAACCCTGTTTGCCACACATTACCATGAACTGACCGAGCTGGAAGGGAAATTGCCGGGTGTCAACAATTACTGCATCGCGGTGCAGGAATCCGGCGAAGATATCGTGTTTTTGCGCAAGATCATAAAGGGCGGCGCGGATAAAAGCTACGGCATCCAAGTGGCAAAACTTGCGGGGGTTCCAAAAGAAGTACTTTCCCGCGCGCTTGAGATTGCGGCAGCTTTAAATGAAAATGAAGTTACGCAGAGGGCAAAAATGCTGGCGGAAAATGTGGTAGAAACCGCAGCAACCCAAACCCCTGCCGCAGCAAAGGAGGCTTTTGCCGCTGCGGATAACGGGAAAACAAAAACGGCACACAAAGGTGGCAAAAAGCAAAAGGATTATGAACAGCTTTCCTTCTTCTACATCCCGGAGGAAGATTCAAAAAAGACATCCCGGACAGAGGCGGAACACGCCATATCCGGAAAAGAACGCTGTATCATCGGGGAACTAAAAGCATTGGAACTGGCAAACATGACACCACTTGCAGCGCTAAACAAACTATACGAACTACAAGCAATCCTCAAACCGTGAACTTATAACAGCATATCCACGGACAGTGCCAGAAAGAAATTTCCGTCCGCATAGCTCCCGGAAATTTCTTTCCCGGGTCATTGGTACTGGGAGTGGATATGCGGAACTTATAACAGCATATCTCCGGACAGTGCCGGAAGGGATTTCCGGGAGGAACGAGTGGAAATCCCTTCCCCCAGTCATTGGTACTGGAAGGAGATATGCGGAACTTATATTAGGAGAAACATTCATGGGAACAATTCATCTTCTGGATTCCGATACAATTAATCAGATTGCCGCAGGTGAGGTTGTGGAACGCCCCGCTTCCGTTGTCAAAGAACTGGTGGAAAATGCAATCGATGCGGGGGCAAATGCCATAACGGTGGAAATCCGGGAGGGTGGCATCGGCCTGGTCCGTGTGACGGACAATGGCAGTGGGATTGAAAAGGATGACATCCCGGCCGCATTTTTCCGGCATGCGACAAGCAAAATCTCCACGGCGCTTGACCTGCTCCGTATCAAAAGCCTTGGTTTCCGGGGCGAGGCACTCTCAAGCATCGCCGCCGTCTCAATGGTGGAACTTGTCACAAAGACGCGCACGGAATTCACCGGGAACCGTTATGTCATAGAGGGCGGGCAGGAAAAAGAATTTTCGGAAATTGGTGTGCCGGAGGGCACTACTTTTCTGGTACGGACATTATTTTATAATATCCCGGCAAGGCGCAAATTTTTAAAAACAGCCACCACGGAGGCGGGGTACATCAGCGACCTGATGGAGCGCTTTGCCATCGCGCACCCGGAAATTTCCTTTAAATTGATCAACAATGGGAAAAATATCCTGCAGACGGCAGGCAACGGCAATTTAAAAGACTGCATCTACCATGTTTTTGGGCGCGATGTCGCGGCGGCATTACTCCCTGCCGAAGGCGAGGCCTGCGGCATAAAAATCACGGGGTTCCTTGGAAAACCCGTGATCATGCGCGGAAACCGCAACCACGAAAATTATTTTGTCAACGGAAGGCATGTGAAAAGCAATATCATTGGCAAGGCAATCGAGGAAGCGTACAAGCCTTATGCCATGCAACATAAATATCCGTTCACCGCGCTGCATTTCACGGTCCCGGCAGATGCGATTGATGTCAATGTACACCCGACAAAACTGGAAGTCCGCTTTACCAACGGGGAGGCGCTTTATCAGCTTGTTTACCGTACCGTGCGGGACGCGCTTGCCGGGAAAAATATGATACCGGACGCGCTTTTGACGGAAGAAAAACGGGTGCGGACGGTATACCAGCCGACCCCGGAAATTTTTGAGCACGGCAGGCTCACCCAGACAAAGGCGGCGGTGCGGGATGAGGCGGTGCGGGTGCGGGAGCAGGCAATTCAGGCAACGCTAACCTCGCCTTTGTTTTCCACCGCAGAAGGGGGAAAAGAAGCCGAAGATGCCGCAAAAACACCGGCATTTTCCGGACAGGTGCTGCGGGAGGAAATCCCCTATGGGGCAGAGGTACGTGATGGGGGGGACAGTGGGGAAAGGCCTGCTTTACCGGATAATAACAGCAAGGAAGGGAAGACCATACCGGACGGCAAAAGTACGGGCACACACGACGGAAACGGCAGTACGGAAGGACAGGCTGCACCGGCAAAGGAACCACCCATCCAGCTCTCCCTCTTTGAAGCCGCCGAATCCACGAAAGAAGCCTTCCTTGACCAAAGGGAAGAGGACCACCACCGCATCATCGGGCAGTTGTTTGCAACCTATTGGCTGGTGGAATTTAAGGAACAGCTCTTTATCATCGACCAGCACGCGGCACACGAAAAAATCCTGTACGAACATACGGTGGCACGGATGCGGGAACATGGCTGCTTTGCCATGGATGGCAGTGCTTCTGTTTTGGAACCGGGAGGTGGTGGGGCAAAGCAAAAACAACAGGCACTTTCCCAGATGCTCACCCCTCCCATCATCCTGCCGCTTTCCCTGCGCGAGGAGGAAGTTTTGCTGCAATATATGGAGCAGTTTACTTCCCTCGGCTTTGCGATTGAGGCATTCGGCGGCAGGGAATATGCCATAAGTGCCGTTCCGGCAGATCTGTACGGCGTGGACGGGAAGGCGCTGCTCCTTGAAATGTTGGACTCCCTTGTTGCGGAGCCCATGGTAGGAACGCCGGATATCATATTGGATAAAATTGCCAGCATGTCATGCAAGGCGGCCGTAAAGGGGAACATGCCCCTTACCACACAGGAAGCAAGGGCGCTGATCCACGAACTCTTGCAGCTGGAAAATCCATTCCATTGCCCGCATGGCAGGCCGGTCATCGTCTCCATGACAAAAAATGAGCTGGAGCGGAAGTTCAAACGGATCATCCATTGAAGGGGGAGATTATGCAGGAGGAAGGAAAAAAACCGCTCATTGTGCTGACAGGACCAACCGCCGTCGGGAAAACCTCACTTTCCGTCGCGCTTGCGCGCGCGGTGGACGGCGAGATCATCTCCGCGGATTCCATGCAGGTCTACCGTGGCATGGACATCGGTACCGCAAAAATAACGGCGCAGCAGATGCAGGGAATCCCGCACCATCTGATTGATATCCTGTCGCCGGAAGAAGAATTTAATGTCGTGC
>CAYMGZ010000227.1:0-5344 GCA_964390095.1 uncultured Lachnospiraceae bacterium
ATATGGCTTTCTTTTTCCGTCAGTTCCATCGCCATCAAAACCGCCGTACCCAAATCAATTTTATTTCCGGCCGAGATAAAAACCGGTTTTACTTTTGCGTGGGTGCGCAGTGCGCGTCCATAGATTTCCCCGCCCACGCAGATATCCGTAAATGCCCCGTCTTCTTCCTTCGGCATGATAAAATCCGTATCCCTGATTTTATAATAACTTTTGGCAATCCCAACCGATGCCACGTCAAAAAGGATGCCCGCATGGGTGGCAAGACCCATATGCCTCGGGTGCAGGTAGCCGTTCCCGTCAAAAAAGAACACCTCCGGGGTATTTTCCAGTTTGCCCAACGCCCGCTTAAACAGCGGGATTTCACGGAATGCCAGACAACCAGGAATGTATGGGACTTTGATCTCGTCCGCGAAGCTGACCCGCTCCAAAGGCTTGTGGGTGCGGTAATCCAGTACCACGATGCAGCAAACGGCATATTCCGCACTGCCCTCTTTCCAGTAGGCAAGGTCAACGCCCGCCACGGTGTGTATTTTTTCTGGTTCCACGGTATTTTCAAGGTTGATTTCCCGGACGAGTTCCAGTTGCTTTTTTATGTATTCTTGTTGTTTTAGTTGCCTTTTTATATCATCCTGTGTTTCCATTTCCCCCTCCCCTTTCACATCCGCTGCTTTTTTATTGTTCCCGCCATTTTTATTTTACTTTCCCATTTGGTGTCCGGCTTTCGGCCAGTATAAACCATCCGGGTCAAAATTACAATGGTTTTTAATTGCCGTGAACCAAAAAGAGGGGAAAACACTAAAATATCCGTGCTTCCCCCTCTTTTTCCTATCCTTATTTCTTCCTTATTTTATCCGCATTTTCCACCACGGGCTCCCCGCCTGTTTTCTCCTCCGTTTCCTTTCCAAGCAGCCCCGGCAGTTCCATCCCCGCCTGCTTGAACAGTTCATTTAACGGAGGCACGGATTTCATCATCCCGGACAAAAAATCCGCCGTCGCGGTCTTCCCATCCCCCTTGCTTCCGCCGTCCCAGACGGTGACTTTGTCAATCTTGACACCCTTGATTGCTTCCACCTGGATGCGCATCAGTTCCTCAAGCTTATCCGCAACGATCAGCTTCACGGCATCGCCTGCATCGCCGCCCGCCGCCTCGACAAGCTTCTTCATACCTTCCGCCTGCTTCTCAAGGATTTCCTGCGCGCCCCTTGCTTCCGCCGACTTCTTTGCGTAGATTGCGTCCGCCTCACCGCGTGCCCTGCGGCGCATCACTTCCGCTTCCGCTTCCGCCGCGATCTCCGCCTGCTCCTTCTGGATCTGTGCCTTGACAATGACATCCGCCTGCTGCGTTGCTTTTTCAAGCTGTGCACGGGTATTTTCCGCTTCCTGCTGTGCCACATAGGCTTCCTGCTTCGCGCGGGCTGCCTGCACCGCCTCCGCCGCCGTCGCGATGCGCAATGCGTCCGCCTCTTTCTCACGGCGGTTCGCCTCGGACTGCGCGACCTCGATCTTCGCATCGTTCTCGCCCTGGATTGCGCTCGCGTTCGCCGCCGCCACCTGGATACGCTGATCCTTCTGCGCCAGCGCCTGGCCGATCTCACCGTCGCGGTCTTTCTCGGCAACGTTCTTCTTCGCGTCATTGATTGCCTTTGCCGCCGCTTCCTTCCCGAGCGCCTCGATATAACCGGATTCATCCGTGATATCGGTAACGTTCACGTTGATCAGCCGCAAGCCGATCTTCTTCAGCTCAATTTCGACATTTTTCGAAACCGCGAGCAGGAACTTATCACGGTCGGTATTGATCTCCTCAATCTCCATCGTCGCGATGACAAGACGCAGCTGACCGAAAATAATATCCTTTGCCAGTTCCTGGATCTCGTTTAATTTCAGCCCCAGCAGGCGCTCTGCCGCATTCTGCATGATGCCCGGCTCCGTCGAGATGCCGACCGTGAAGCGCGACGGCACGTCAACACGGATGTTCTGCTTTGACAGGGCATTGCGCAGGTCCACGTTGATCGAGATCGGGGTCAGGTCAAGATACTGGAACGACTGGAGCACCGGGACAACAAACGCCGCGCCGCCGTGGATACATTTCGCGCTGCGCGCCTGCCCGTCCTTGTCCGTGCCGACCTTACCATAGATGACCATCACCTTATCCGACGGGCATTTGCGGTAGCGCGACAAAATCCCCGCCACGGCCGCAAACAGCACCAGGACCACAACACATACTGCAATAAGTACTTCCATTGTCATTGGACAACCCTCTTTCTGCGCCGCCTTTCATTATGAAGCAGGCCCACGTTTGGCCGCGCTAAAAACGCGGACCTGCAAAACGGGATTTTTCGTGAAACGGATTCCCGCCTTTTCCTATTCTATCATCTATAGTGTGGCTGATCCGTGGAAGGGTAAAATAGCATCATACCTTCTCAACCACCACGGTATCCCCCACCACATCCGTGATACGCACGGTGGCACCTGCGGGGATCGGCAGTTCCCCCTCCGTCACGGCCGAAAGCTCCACAAAACCACTCTCCATTGTAAGCGTCACCTTCCCGCCATTCTCCCCCTTCTCCGGGATCATGACATAAACAAGCGCTGTCTCGCCGATCGTACTTTTGATGCGGAAGGTTCCGTTTTCGGCAAGTTTTGCAGAAACCTGCAACAGCTTCGCGACGGCATACATCATGATTACGCCGACCAATCCCCCCAAGAACAAAGAAGGGGCAAGCTGCATCCCGCCTCTGACGAAACAGATGGCGGTCCATGAAAACGTCGTTAAAAATGCAACAATCCCCTGCAGCGTAAAGAGCCGCAATGTGCCAAATTCCGCCCCCGCACCTCCGTCCACATCTACATCCGCAGCCCCGTCGCCAATCCCCACGTCATCAATGGCAACATCGCCCCCACCAAAATCCATGTCCGCATCCATATCAAAATCGATGCCCGAGGTATCTGACGGGTTCGCGTCCGCACCATGTTCCCCAAAGCCTAAAACAATCATTACTGTCTGGATGACCAACAGCAATGTGGAAGGAACTGCAATAATATACAGTACCTTTAAAACCCCCGATAATCCTTCCCACCAAGCACCCATAACATCACTCCCCTCACGTAAATTTTATTTACCATCATCATATCATCATCTGTTTATTGTGTCAAGAAATTTTAAAAAATTTTAGTTTCTTCTAATCTTTTTATTACCATTTTCTAAAACAGCGAAAAAAAACCTTGATTTTCCGAATATTTATGGTATGATAATGTAAATTATATTTACTCCGTTTTCCAGTGTACATGAAACTCACCCGAAAACGCGAAAAAGATGGGGCATTTCCCCTTGTGTCAGGATCCCGGTTGCGCTGTACCGCCATCCCTTCCCGAAAATGCAGCGCAGAAAAGAGGGAAATATGGATGCACACATCATTGGGCACCGCATTAAGGAAGCCCGTCTTGCTAAAAAAATGACGCAATCGGAGGTTGTCGGGGATTTTATTACCCGGAACATGCTCAGCCAGATTGAGAGCGGTTCCGCATTGCCCTCCATGAAAACGCTTGCTTATCTCGCATCCGTGCTTGGCATGCCGCTCTCCGTTCTGATGGCGGACGAGCCGGAGGCAGGGCTTTCCTCCCACGCATGCAACCTTCCCGACCATTCCCCCGCTACCGAGCTGGCCACGATGAAACAATGGTTCCGCGAAAAAAAATACCTTGCCCTGACCGAATGGCTCGCTGAACCAGATACCGCCGACCCGTTGTTTGATGAAAAGCTAGCCTTCCTCGCGCGCGCTTCCTATGAGCAGGCCCTGCTCTGCCGCCAGGCCGGGGATTTTCCAACTGCCCTTACCTTCTCCAAAAAGGCATCCGACTATGCAACGGCCGGATTTTATGCAAACCCGGGACTGAAAGCGGACGCAATGCTTTTGTTGACTGATCTGGCAGAAAAAATCCGCAGGATGTACCACGCGTAGGTTTTAGGTATGTAAACAATTTTGTTGACTGGTGCATTGTTGACAGCAAGAAATCAGGGATGCTATCAAGGTTACTTACCCGAACAGCTGGGATAACATTACTGGTAATATTTACTATGGCTATGCAAAATATACAAAAGATAAGGACAAAAATATACTTAATGTTGAATTCGTCGAACAGGGCGACCGCACAAAAGATGGCGATTATACCCTGACCGGCACAAACGGACAGAACCTCTGCATCGAGAGGGTTCGTTGCGCTGTGAAATTCGCAGATGATTGGTACGAATTTGAGATCCCGGTTAAGAGAACCGTTGTATACGGTACTAATATTTACAACTAAGATAAAACCCCATAAAATAATTTTATCAAGAGGGAAGGATGCTTCCATCCCCTGACGAAGAAAACCGTGGCCGGGCATATCACAATGCCCGGCCACGGTTTTTCCATTACTCCCGTCTTTTGCTCCACCCCATCCTCCTTGCCACCAAAATCCTCCCGCGCGGCTTACTCCATCCCTCTCCCCATTTCCAGCACATCCTCCACGGAAAAATCCGGCTGCGCATATTTTTCTTCCGTATAATCCCCCGTTCCCCCATGGTCGTATTCCTCAAGATACCGCGCCATCCCAACCGGTCCTAATGCCGCAAGTAGCGCCTGCGTACCTACGCGCCTGATTTCACTTTCTTTTAACAGATTAATGGTTGTATTCATTCTCATTCACCTCCAGGATAAAAGAAACTGGATTCTGGACTTTGATTGTCCCTCCCATCCGGTTTGCCGCTTTCATAAACTTAATGTCCGTTGTTGGCAGGACATCTGCCCTTGTTTCTGCGCTTGCCAGATGCAGGCTGTCAAATGCCCTGATGGAAGACTGCCCCATAATCTGCTGCGCCCTTTTTGCAATGGTGTCGTTGGTTTTTATTTTGCCCGATACCATGGCATGGTACAGCGCTTCCACCTGATGGCGCTTGTCTGGATTTGAAATCATACTCATTTCCCAGTCCAACACATCGGAACCTACAATACAGTATGGGCATCCCTTACCGTTCCCCGTCTGGTTCCATCTATATGGCTGCCCACTGCCAAATTGCTTCCCCTGCACGCTTCCCTGCTCATAAACCATCTGCATAATTAATAATACTGCTTCCCTCTCCAAATAATTCTTTATATTGGAGCGCTCATCAAAAGGTCAGGATGGTCTTCGTAACTATTTCATATTATAATCCATTTTGTCTGGTAGCACAATCAGAATTTGTTGTATCCCGTGTCGTTTTTTGTTTGATATTGTATTATTAATATACTTTTCTACCACATTTTTGAATAAATGTCAAAGGTTTCCCGCAGGGAAAATCAAAATTTTGGCTTCCCGGTCTGGAAAATGT
>CAYMGZ010000228.1:0-5311 GCA_964390095.1 uncultured Lachnospiraceae bacterium
GACATCGTACTTGCGATCATGGAAGTATTGCAGAATGAGACGGGCGACCCGAAGTACCGTCCGCATCCACTGCTCCGTAAGATGGTGCGTGCAGGCAAGCTCGGAAAGAAGACGGGCAAGGGCTTTTATGATTACGCAAAATAATCCCGGATGATCCGGTGCGGGTTTTATCTTCCGCGGGAAAAATGGTAAAAGTTTGGGCGGGGTTTATACCAAAGGGCAATCTGGCATGGACTCCGCAAACGTAAATAAATTTATGGAGGAATAAAGATCATGGATTTTACGTTAAGTAAAGAGCATGAAATGGCGAGATCCCTGTTCCGGGAATTCGCGGAAAAAGAGGTGAAGCCTCTTGCAATTGAGGTGGATGAGACCGAGGAATTCCCGGTTGAGACCGTGAAGAAGATGGCAAAGGCAGGTTTCCTTGGCATCCCGATCCCGAAGGAATACGGCGGGCAGGGCTGTGATATTTTGACTTACGTGCTCTGTGTGGAGGAGCTTGCAAAGGTCTGCGGCACGACTTCCGTTATCGTTTCCGCACATACATCCCTCTGCTGTGACCCGATCCTTACTTATGGTACGGAGGAGCAGAAGCAGAAGTATTTACCGGATCTGGCAAGCGGCAGGAAGATCGGTGCGTTTGGTTTAACCGAGCCTGGTGCCGGCACGGACGCGCAGGGACAGCAGACGAAGGCGGTGCTTGACGGCGACGAGTGGGTATTAAACGGCTCCAAAATCTTTATCACGAACGGCAAGCAGGCGGATGTGTACATCATTATCGCGGTGACCGGAACGGTTGAGAAGAACGGCCGGAAATCAAAGGAAATTTCCGCGTTCATCGTAGAGAAGGGCACACCGGGCTTTACGTTCGGCACGAAGGAGAAGAAGATGGGGATCCGCGGTTCCTCGACCTACGAGCTTATTTTCACCGACTGCCGCATCCCGAAGGAAAACCTTTTAGGCCAGAAGGGCAAGGGCTTTGGTATCGCGATGCATACGCTCGACGGCGGACGTATCGGTATTGCGGCACAGGCGCTCGGTCTTGGTGAGGGCGCGCTCGACCGCACGGTTGCTTACGTAAAAGAAAGAAAGCAGTTCGGCCGCACAATCGCACAGTTCCAGAACACCCAGTTCCAGCTTGCCAATATGGCAACGCAGGCACAGGCTGCACAGCTCCTTGTTTACCGCGCGGCGCGCATGAAGGACCAGTACACGAAGGACCACAAGACTTCCTACAGCGTGGAGGCTGCACAGGCAAAACTTTACGCGGCGGAGATGGCGATGGATGTCACCACGAAGGCAGTCCAGCTGCACGGCGGCTACGGCTACACAAGGGAGTACGAAGTAGAGCGCATGATGCGCGACGCGAAGATTACCGAGATCTACGAAGGTACCAGCGAGGTTCAGCGTATGGTGATCAGCGGCGCACTGTTGAAGTAGGGGACGCGCCATATCAAATATAAAATAAGGAGTGAAAATACAATGAAAATCGTTGTTTGTATTAAGCAGGTTCCGGATACAAAGGGCGGCGTGAAGTTCAATCCGGACGGGACGCTTGACAGGGCTTCCATGATGACAATTATGAACCCGGACGACAAGGCGGGGCTTGAGGCCGCACTTAGGTTAAAGGACGAGTACGGCGCAGAAGTTACGGTGCTTACGATGGGTCTGCCAAAGGCGGAGGAAGTGCTGCGCGAGGCAATCGCAATGGGCGCGGACAAGGGCGTGCTGGTCACCGACCGCGTGCTCGGCGGCGCGGATACCTGGGCAACTTCCCAGACACTTGCGGGGGCACTCCGCAATATGGAGTATGACCTGATCATCACCGGGCGGCAGGCGATCGACGGCGATACCGCACAGGTTGGCCCGCAGATTTCCGAACATCTTAACATCCCGGTTATCTCCTATGCCCAGAATTTAAAAGTCGAGGGTGATTCCGTGATCGTGGAACGCCAGTTCGATGACAGATACCATGTATTGAAGGCGAAAATGCCATGCCTGATCACGGCACTCGCGGAATTGAACGAGCCGAGGTACATGACACCGGGCGGGATTTTTGACGCGTACAAGGCGGAAATCACCGTATGGGGCAGGGCGGACCTTAAGGATGTCGAGGATTCGAACTTAGGCCTTAAGGGTTCCCCGACGCAGATCGCGAAGGCTTCGGATAAGGTAAGGAAGGGCAGCGGCGAGGTCGTTACGCTTGATGCGGCTGAGGCGGCAAGCTACATTACCGGGAAGCTGAAAGAAAAGCATGTCATCTAATATTTTGGATAAATGGAGGCGGAACAATGGGTTTAGAAGAATATAAGGGCGTGTATGTCTTCGCGCAGCAGGTGGACAACGTCATCAATAGTATTGCGTTTGAGCTGGTCGGCAAGGGGAAGGATCTGGCCGAGGCTCTTGGCACACAGGTAACTGCTGTATTGGTCGGCAGCAATGTCAAAAATCTCGCGGATGAGCTTGCGGAGTACGGAGCGGACAAAGTTATTGTTGTGGACGACCCGGAATTAAAAGAATACCGCACGGAGCCATACGCGCATGCACTTTCCTCCGTCATTGAGAAGTATAAGCCGGAAATCATGTTAGTCGGCGCGACGGCGATCGGCCGTGACTTGGGTCCGCGCGTATCCGCAAGGATCCATACCGGCCTTACGGCGGACTGTACACAGCTTGAGATCGGCGATTTCCCGATCAACCCGGTACCGGGCAAGGAAACAAAGCACAACCAGCTCCTCATGACGCGTCCGGCATTCGGCGGCAACACGATCGCGACGATTGCCTGCCCGGACTTCCGTCCACAGATGGCAACCGTGCGCCCTGGCGTTATGCAGAAGCGCGAGAGGCAGGCAGGGGTTAAGGCAAATGTCGAGGAATTCAACCCGGGCTTTACGCCGGATAACAAATATGTAGAAATCCTTGAGATCGTAAAAGCGGTGACGGACACGGTGGACATCATGGACGCAAAGATCTTAGTATCCGGCGGCCGCGGTGTCGGCAGCCCGGAAAATTTCAAGCTTCTTGAGGATCTTGCGGAAGCAATCGGCGGAACCGTGAGCTGCTCGCGTGCGGTTGTGGATGCGGGCTGGAAGCCGAAGGACCTGCAGGTAGGGCAGACCGGTAAGACCGTGCGCCCGCATGTATATTTCGCGATCGGTATTTCCGGCGCGATCCAGCATCTTGCGGGCATGGAGGAATCCGATATCATCGTTGCCATCAACAAGGACGAGACAGCCCCGATCTTCTCCGTTGCGGATTATGGTGTTGTAGGTGATCTGAATAAGATTCTTCCGGTTCTGACCGAGCAGATCAAAGCGGCAAAGGCGGCAAATTGATTTGTGTCCATACGAATGGCTTTTATCGTTCGCATGCATTGGGCTGTCTGAAGGGATTCAGGCAGCCCTTTCCATTATTTATGGCTTCTGATTAATTTTTGGAAAGCGTAAGTGAGGCATAACTAATTCTTGCATTTTCGTTAAAGAAGTGGTAAGATAATTATATCGTTGTAATCTGGTGGTTTTTTGGAATTTTCATGAAAATTGCCGGACAATAAAAAACATGCAGATAGGAGACGAGACAATGGAAGAAAACCAGAAAAACAGCAAAATCTATTCGTTGAAAGTACGAATTTTATTGATTATCAATGTTTCTGTGCTTTTGGCGACAGTCGCAAATCTGGTGATTGTTGTCCCGATGGTGAGAAGTAACATGTTAAATGTGAATAAGAACTACATATTTGATATGGCGACATCATACGGGGAAACGATGCAATTGATTTATGACAGATATGGCGATGAGATGTATGAGAACGGTCTGATGGAATCAGCGCTGCAAAACGCGAAAATTGCGGGTGTCGAGACGAGTTATGTATACCTTGTTGATAAGCAGGGGATCATGCGCTACCATCCGACGGAGCAGGGCCAGCCGGTCAATAATGAGGTTGTGGCAGAGCTTGTACAGAAGATGGCGCAGGGCATTAAGCCACCGGCGGAGATCGTGCGTTATGAGATTGACGGCAGTGCGAGGTTTACCGGGTATTACATCAGTGACCGCATGAATTTCATTCTGGTATTTACGGCGGCTGAGGAAGAGATCCTTGAGCCGATGAACAGCATGATCTTAAGGAGTATCGTGGGTGGTGTCTGTGCATTGATCGTTTGTTCCCTGCTTGCCCTTGGTTCCGTTGTCAGGGCATTGAAGCCGATCGCGGTTCTTACCGGCGTGATCGAGAAGCTTGGCCGTTTGGATCTGACATCCGACGAAAACCAGCGTGCCCTCTGCAAGCGCAGGGATGAGACGGGTGATATGAGCCGCGCGATCACAAAGCTTACGGATAAGCTGGCGCAGGTACTCGGCGACCTCCAGAAGCAGAGCCTTTATCTTATGGAGGCGGCGCAGTCCCTCGACAAAAACACGCAGGAGACGATCAATTCCGTCAGCCAGGTGGAGCAGGCGGTTGGGGATATCGCTTCCGGCGCTACTTCGCAGGCAGATGAGACCCAGACCGCGACCGAGAATGTCGTTGCGATGGGCGAGATGATCAACACGACCTCCGGCGAGGTTACGACCTTAAACGGTAAGTCGCAGGGCATTGCGGATGCGAGCGAGGGCGCGACAAAGATCCTCGCGGAGCTTGGCGATATCAACCGCAAGGCAGTGGATGCCGTCCATATCATCTACAAGCAGACCAACACGACAAACGAGTCGGCCCAGAAGATCCGCGAGGCGACGACCCTGATCTCCGCGATTGCGGAAGAGACGAACCTCCTTTCGCTCAACGCCTCCATCGAGGCGGCGCGCGCAGGCGAGCAGGGCAGGGGCTTTGCCGTTGTTGCCGCACAGATCCAAAAGCTGGCGGAGCAGTCCAACCAGTCGGCAAACCAGATCGAGCAGATCATCGCCTCCTTGCTTGGTGATACGGCCAATGCAGTAAAGACCATGAACGAAGTGCAGGAGATCATGGATGAGCAGAATGACAAGGTTATCAGTGCGAGCACGATGGTCAGCAAGGTTAAGAAAGAGATTGACGCTGCGCTCGAAGGGATCCAGAGCATTGCGGATGCGACACAGGAGATGCAGGGGGCAAGGAACAACGTGGTCGATGTTGTCCAGAACCTGACCGCAATCGCGGAGGAGAATGCGGCGAGCACACAGGAGACTTCCGCATCCGTTACCGAGATTGCTTCCATCATCGAGGATATTGCAAACAACGCATCCTCTTTAAAGGATATCGCATCGCACTTGGATGCGGATATGAGGCAGTTTAAGATCCGTTAATCCCAAACAGGGTTTTGGTTGTCCGGAAATTTCG
>CAYMGZ010000229.1:0-5297 GCA_964390095.1 uncultured Lachnospiraceae bacterium
CCTGCAGCTCCTTGATTTTTTCTTCCTTCTTCTTGTTGGCTTCCTTCATCTGCTTGATCATCAGCTGGCTCGACTCATACCAGAAATCGTAATTCCCGGCATAGAGCTGGATCTTGGAATAATCAATATCCGCGATCTGCGTGCAGACTTTATTTAGGAAATAGCGGTCATGCGATACCACAATGACCGTATTGTCAAAATTAATCAGGAACTCCTCCAGCCAGCGGATTGCCTCAAGGTCCAGATGGTTGGTCGGCTCATCCAACAGCAGGATATCCGGGTTCCCAAACAGTGCCTGCGCAAGCAGCACCTTCACCTTCTGGCTGCCGGAAAGCTCCGCCATCTGCTTTTCGTGCACCTCCGTCTCGATGCCAAGGCCGTTTAAGAGCGTCGCCGCGTCCGCCTCCGCCTCCCAGCCGTTTAAACCCGCAAACTCCGCCTCCAGCTCACTTGCCCGGATGCCATCCTCCTCGGTGAAATCCTCCTTCGCATAGATGGCATCCTTCTCCTTCATGATCTCATACAGACGCGCATTCCCCATGATCACGGTGCTGATGACATCATAAGCGTCATATTTAAAATGATCCTGCTGCAGAAACGACAGCCTCTGCCCCGGCGTGATGATGATCTCACCCTTGCTTGGCTCAATCTGCCCGGATAAAATTTTTAAGAACGTGGACTTTCCGGCACCGTTCGCGCCGATCAGACCATAACAATTGCCCTCTGTAAATTTGATGTTGACATCCTCAAATAATGCCCTCTTGCCAATTCGTAATGTAACATTGCTTGCCTGGATCATACCAACTTTTAACCTTTCTATATATTATAATCATTTTACAATAAATCAGAGATTTTGCAAGTCTTTTTTCGCTCAAGTTCCCACCAGTTTTTCTCCTTTTGTGCGCGCCTGGCGGTACGCCTCATACATCAGGATGGCGGCTGCCACTGCTGCATTTAGTGATTCAACCTCCCCCTCCATCGGGATGCGGACACATTGGTCGGCTGCCCGTGCGGCACCGTCTGTCAACCCGTTTGCCTCATTGCCGATCATGAAAGCCATGCGCGCCGGATATTTTACCATATCATAGGAAACAGAACCTTCCAAATGCGCTGCATAAACGGTGATGCCCCGTTGCCGAAGCGCCGCGACCGCCGCGCCAAAATCCGGCACATAGACAAACGGCATGCGGTAGATTGCCCCCATCGTTGCGCGGATGACTTTGGGATTAAACATATCAACGCTTTCCCTGCTTAAAACCACGCCGTCCATCCCCGCCCCCTCCGCCGTGCGCAGGACCGTACCCAGATTCCCCGGGTCACGCAGGTTTTCCAGCAGCAAAAGCCGCAGGCCCGGTGTTTCTTTCGCAAGCATGGCTTCCAGGGAATATTCCGGCTGCCGGACAATGGCTAACACCCCCTGCGGAGTCACCGTCTGGGAAATCTCACGGAACACATGGTCCGCGACCACCTCATAGCAAAATCCTGCGGTATCCCCTTGGTTCACTGACCTTTCCGCCCAAGCCGCATAAAAGCTCTCCGAAAAATATGCCTTTACAATACTTTCCTTTGCATACCGGAGCACTTCACCGAACATCTTTTTCCCCTCACATACGTATACCTTATCTTCCCTGCGCGCCGCCCCCTTTTCCTGCAGCTTCACAAGGTATTTGATCTGCGCGTTTGCACTGCTGCTAATCATGTGTTACCCCTTCGCTCCCCTTCCCCTCCGGCCAAAATCCTGTTTCCGGGCAGCGGTTCACCTTTCCCTGTCAATTCCCCATTACGCGCCGGGCATCCGCAAGCTTTGCCGATCATCCTCCCCGGATGCCCTTTCGATCGAGTAGGAGGCAGTTTTTCACTCTTACCCGCTGCGCGGGGCGCATGTTGCGCCAGCAACTATACTCCAACCGCGCCCCTGTGAATATAAAAAGGACAGTCCATGACTGTCCTTTCGAAGCAGATAGCGGGAGTCGAACCCGTCTCTTCGGCTTGGGAAGCCAATGTTCTACCGATGAACCATATCTGCATATTGTGCGTTGTGATTACCTTCCGGAAATCGACTGCATGTTTATTATAACAGAAGATTTCCGAAAAGTAAAGAGAAATTTTAAAAAAATTAAAAATTTTTTCCGGCCGTCCTCAACGCCCCTCCGCAAGCCGGTTTAGCGCCTCATTCCGACCGATTGTGACAAGCTGTGCGTTTGGCTGCAGCGGCTCATCCGAATCCGGGTTTACCTCAAACCCGTCTTCGCCCTTGATGCCGATGACCGTGACTTTATACTTTGCCCGCATGTTCAGCTGTTTTAAGCTTTTCCCTTCCCATTCCCGGCGCACGTTGATCTCCATGATGCTGATGTCCGGGGAAAGCTCCACCGCATCAAAGAAATTGCCGTGCACAAGGTTGTTCGCATAGCGGATCCCCACTTCGTTTTCCGGCAGCACCACACGGTCCGCACCAACCTTGCGCAGCATTTTCGCATGCAGCTCGTTCTGCGCCTTTGCCAAAATATGAGGGACACCCAGCTCGCTCACAAGCATCGTCGCCACGATGCTTGCCTCCATGTTTTCGCCGATTGCGACGACTGCGCCGTCAAAATTACGGATGCCAAGCCCCGGCAAAAGCTCCGGGTCCATCACATTCCCTGTCACGGCACAGGTGACGGTATCCGCGAGGGCCCGGGTCTTCTCCTCGTTATTGTCAAGCACCAATACCTCACAATCATTCTGCATCAGTGTCCTCGCCATACTCGTTCCGAATTGCCCAAGCCCAATCACAATATATTCTTTTTTACCCATCTTCCACCTCCGTTTTTATGCTCCCTGCAAAAGATGCCGCTCCAAAGCCGGCAGGCATCCTTTCCTTCCTGCCCTCCTGTGCTTCATCCTTTGCAAAGGATATGCCCCAAAGTCAGCCAACCAATACCCTTCCTTCCGGGTACGTCGTCTTGCTGTTTTCATGCCTTGTATTGATGGCCAATGCCATGGTGATTGGCCCGATCCGCCCAAGGTACATGCCGACGATGACAAGGATTTTCCCGGCCACGGACAGCGAACCCGTAAAGTTGCGCGAAAGCCCCACCGTTGCAGTTGCGGAAACCATTTCGTACAAAGAGTCCAGAAAGTCCGCATCCTCAACGGCCATCAGCGCCACGACCAACACGAACATAATGCCAAACCCTACGCCAAAAACAGCAAATGCTTTGCGCACATCCTTCTGCGCAATCTTCCGGTGCATTACCTGAGTCTGGCTTTGTCCCGCAACCGTTGAGATAACGGTCGCTATCACCAGCACCATCGTGACCGTCTTGATACCACCTGCCGTGCCGGATGGCGAGCCGCCAATAAACATCAGGAGCAGGTAGAACATGCTGGTTCCCTCTTTAAAGCACTGCTGCGGGATTGTCTGGAAACCTGCCGTGCGCAGTGTCACCGACTGGAAAAACGATGCCAAAAGCTTTTCCCCGAACGGCAGTGGTTTTAGGGTCTGTGGGTTATCATACTCCAAAAACAGAGTCAGCAGCGCACCGCTTATGACCAGGAAAACAGTAGCGGATACCACAAGCCGGAAATGGAGGTTTGGACGGAAACGCACAAGCTCATTCCTTCTTTTCTTGCGCCGCATCTCCTTTATATTTTCCAAAAACTCCCACCACACCGGGAACCCGATGCCGCCAAGGATGATCAGCGCCATCGTGACCAGGTTGATCAGTACATCCCCCCGGTAAGGAACCAGGCTGTCGCTTCCAAATAAATCAATCCCGGCGTTGCAGAATGAGGAGACGGAATGGAAAATGGCATACCATATCCCCTGCCAAAAATGGTACTGCGGGATAAAGCGGATACAGCAGACCAGTGCGCCAACCCCTTCCACAACAAAAGTTCCCTTTATGATCCGGATCGTGATGCGCACCAGCCCCTGCAGGGTATCCAGATTGTAGGCATCCTGCAAAAGCAGGCGGTCTTTGAGCGAGATCCTTTTTCCGAGGACTAAAAGGATCGTGGTCGTAAACGTCACGATACCAAGCCCGCCAAATTGGATCAGGAACAAGATCACAACCTGCCCAAACAAACTCCATTGTTCCGCCATGATTACGGTTGAAAGCCCTGTCACGCAAATGGAGGTCGTCGCGGTAAAAAATGCGTCGATGAGCGGTGTCACGGCGCGGCTCTTTGTCGCAATGGGAAGCGATAATAAAAATGTTCCCAGAAGGATTGCCACCAAAAAACCAAGCATGATCATCCTCGTCGTTGTCATGATAGGAAATCGTCTTTTCTTTTTCATAAATTGCTCCAACGGTATTTTCCAAAAATTTTGTAACCTTTTACCTGTCAGCCTATTATATCCTTTTTTTCCTTTTATTTCAATATGAAAGTTGTTTTTCCTGACCGGCACGCAAAAAAGAGCCGTTGCGAACACGGCAATCATCCCGCTTCGCAACAGCCCTGTGATTTTTATGTCAGATCGCACAGTCAAACCGGCTTCCTGGCTCCGGCCGCTCCGCCTTTACTTCGCCCCAGTCCACTTCACGGATCTTCTTGAGCAGCTCCTCGATGCTGGACGCGGACACTTTTGTGGTCTTCTTTTCCGGATACGGCGCACCATCCCCATAATTGCCTTTCAGGCGCTCCTCCGTCTTTTCCTTCTCCGCCTTTTTCGCCTCGGCTTTCTTTTCCTCCGCCTTCTTTTCCTTCGTGCTTTCAATGCGCTCCTTCTGCTTTGCGCCTGCTTTCTCCAATTCTGCGAAATAGCTGACCGAACCGTCGCTGCCAAGCACCATGCCGATGCTCTTTACCTCGCTGCCGCTCTCCTTTGCCTCCTCGGCAAACTGTTCCTGCATACCATCAAGCTTTGCAGTGGATTCTTCCAGTATGTTGATATACTTTGTCTTGGTTGCCTCGTCGCTTGCCATCGCTTCCAGTGTGTCCGGATCGATCAGCACGCTGAACTGCTTTGTGCCGCGCGAAAGGTAAGACTGGGCTTCCTCCTCCGTCGCATAATCCGCAACCATGAAATCCATGTTTTTGTACTTTTCCTTCAGCTGCTGCAAAAGCTCCTTTGCCTTGTCGCTTAAGTTCAGTTCTGTCTGTGCCGTCTTTTCTGCCGCTGAACTCTTTGCCGTGCCCCCCGAACGGTCCGCTTTTGCAGAGCCTGCCCGCTCTGTCTCCTTTGTATTCCTTACAAAGGTTTCTGCCGCATTGTTCTGGTATGCACCATATGCACCTAATTTGTTCATCTTTACGCCCTGCTACTAAAAACATATACAAAGGTGTATATGCCAGATGATTCGCTACAATCT
>CAYMGZ010000230.1:0-5268 GCA_964390095.1 uncultured Lachnospiraceae bacterium
GACTACTATAATAATCCACGTCATCCTCTCTTTAGAACAACCCGCCGAAATTCCCAAGACCGCCTGCAATGGAGTTCATCATCTCTGCGGATTCTTCCTCCATCTTGCGCAGTGCCTCATTGGTCGCGGCAATGATCAGATCCTGCAACATTTCAATATCGTCCGGGTCAACCACTTCCGGCGCGAGTTTTACTTCCACGATTTCCTTCTTTCCGGATACTTTCACGGTGACAGCCCCGCCGCCGGCGCTCGCCTCCCATACTTTTTCCTCCATCTCTTTTGTCTTTTCCTCCATCTGCTTTTGCATTCTCTGTGCCTGTTTCATCAGGTTATTCATATTCCCCGGCATTGCACCTCCCGGAAATCCACCACGTTTTGCCATTTTTGTTATTCCCCTTTCTTAATATTAGTTCCGCGGAATCCCTCCGCACCGCCTACACCGTGGAAGTGGGTTTTTTAGGTTGCGCTCCAAAAAACAAAAACCGCCCCTTGCTGTTGCACAAGAGGCGGGCAGATTGCTCGCGGTTCCACTCTCATTTCTCACTTGGGCCGTTGACGCAGGCCAGACGGGGTCTCCCCTCGCTCCCGAATGCACTTCACGGCAGCCGAACCCATTTCCGCTTCCGCTCCAAAAACCACTTCCGGCGCTGTTCCGGGATTCCGCTGTTTTATTAGTTCCGCGGAATCCCTCCGCACCGCCTTTTCCGTGGAAGGCGTTTTTTCCGCTTCCGCTCCAAAAACCACTTCCGGCGCTGTTACTCATCTACATACTCAACTGGGATTTTTTTACTTATCTGGGTCAGATCCAGATAACCCCTACCATCCGCACTTTCCTCCCGGCTGCTGACCGTCTGCACTTCGACGGCCTTCCCAATCACGTTTTCTATTACTTGCTTGATTTCCTCCAAATGCTTCCCGGAATCCACCAAATGTTTATCCACTTCATGGTCAAATACAAGCAAAAGCCGATTGCCTGCACCGAAAGAAGGTCTTGCCGCAATCAGTACAACGCGCAGCATCTGCGGGAGCTTCTTAAGGATCTCCCCCCATTTGCCCGCAATCTTTTGCATATCCTCCGTCATCGCCGAAGCCAACACCTCCGGTGCCGGTTCCGGCGGCGTTCTTTTTGGTGTTTCCTTTTTTTCCGGCATTTTTTTCTCGGAAAAATCACCATCTTCCAAGCGTTTTTCAAGCAGTCTTACGCGCTCGGTCAGGGAATTATAATCCGTTTCCATCGCAGGGCAGCAAAGTTTGATCAATGCCACCTCGACCAGCACCCGCTTCTGTGTGGCGTATTTAATGCTGTTCGACAGCTCCGAGAAAATGCGGATGTAACGCATCAGAGTGCCCCCCTCTGCCACCTCGGCTTCATGTTTCAAGAGCGCCATCTGATCTGCCGAAACTTCCAAAATATCTTCCGTATCCCCTGATACCTGCAAGAGAAGCAGATTTCGCAGATACCATGTAAAATCAACCGTAAACTGCACAAGCTCCCTGCCGGCGAGAATAATCTCGTCAATCAGACTAATACAGGCAGAAACATCCCCACCACATATATGGCGCAAAAGCCTTGCAAAAACCTCCACGTCAACACTTCCAAGAACCTCAAGTACTTCCTCGTATAAAAGCGTTCCCTCCGGATAAAACGCAATGCACTGGTCAAGCAGGCTTAAAGCATCACGCATCGCCCCGTCCGCCATCCGCGCGATATAGCGCAATGCCTTATCTTCCGCCGAAACTCCCTCACGCCCGGTCAACTCCTTTAATCGGTCAGTGATACAATCCACGGTGATCCGTTTGAAATCATAGCGCTGGCAGCGGGAAAGGATCGTAATTGGTATTTTCTGCACCTCCGTCGTAGCCAGAATAAACATAACATACGAAGGGGGTTCCTCCAATGTCTTTAAGAGCGCGTTGAATGCCCCGGTCGAGAGCATATGCACCTCATCAATGATGTATACCTTATAGTTTCCTTCCGTCGGCGAATATTTCACCTCATCCACAATTTCACGGATATTATCCACACCATTGTTTGATGCCGCGTCAATCTCGATCACATTCATCGAATTCCCCATGTTGATCGCACGGCACACCGCGCACTGATTACACGGGTTCCCATCCTTTGGATGCTCACAGTTTACCGCCTTTGCAAGAAGCTTTGCCATCGTTGTCTTCCCGGTTCCCCTTGTTCCGCAAAAAAGGTATGCATGCCCCGTCCGCCCGGTCCTCAGCTGGTTGCGCAATGTCGTGACAATCGCATCCTGCCCTTTTACTTCATCAAAACTGTCCGGTCGAAATTTTCTGTATAAAGCTGTGTATGACATAAGGCCATGTTTCCTTTCTAATCCAAGTTCCGTATGTGCCCGCCCAGTACCATCCCCCATGGGAAAATTCCGTCCGCACAGCTTCCGGGATTTTCCCCGGCACTGTCTGGGCACATACTGTTCCCAAGTTCCGTATGTGCCCGCCCCCGCAGTTTGTTTATTCTATGGTTTTTGAAAAGTGCTGGTAATCTTTTCCGGCTGCCCAGTCTCCGCCCCATGTAAAGCCACGGCTGATAAATGCCTCATAACACAAATCGCCATGCCGGATATAATATTCACATGCCGCATCACGGTCAACATACTCCTCTGCATTTTCCGGGCGTACTACCGAAACACCATCCTGTACCGGAATATATGGATTATACAACGGATTTACATCAACTGCAAGCCCATAGGCATGTTTTGAAAGAGATGTTGTTCCCTCCACTACCCGGAAATTGAAAGAGGACGTATTATTATCTGCCATGGACGCATCATCATCCCCGCCGTATGTATCAATCAATACCATTTTTTCAATCGGATACCGCGCATCAAAAAGCTCTTTGAAAATATCACAGATATCCTGCGCAATCGCTTGGTTTACAACAAGCTCCCCGATATGCACCTCCCCGTCAAAACCATAATGCAACACCCGGACATAGCGAAGCTGTGACAGCGCAACCGTACAGTCCTCAGGGTAGGAGTTGCCTTCCATCCGCCCAAAAACCGTATCCGGCACTTCCTTAAAATAGAAACATGCCGAAAGTTTCTCTGCCGGAAATGCACCGACATCAATCACTGTTTCTGCCGGCAAAAGATCCATCTCATCCACCGGCATCCCATCCGAAGGTTCCCCGCTTGCCATATCCGCCGGTTCCCCCCCAGTTTCCGGCAAGACCTGATCAGGGGCAATTCCCGATAACTCTGCAGCATCCCCGTCCGGTAAATCACCATCCATATCCGTTTCGGGCGGCTCTTCCTCCCCATCCGGTGTAGGCTCTATCACGGAATTTGCCCCGGTGCTTTCTTCTTCCCCGGCATCCGGAGGGGTTGGGGCAGGTTCGGTTTCTGAGGGTTCTCCTCCCTCCGCACCTGAAGGGGCTTTAACAGAACCGATTCCCGATGGCTCTTTTCTTCCGCCATCCATGCTTTCATTGTCCGTATCCGCCCCGTTTCCCTTCCCGGCCATCTCCCCGACTTCCTCCCGGATGATACTTGAATTTCCTGCCGATACCGGCTTCTTATCTCCGTCCGCAGGTGGTTGTGTCGCCCCCTGCGGATCTTCCGTCATCGTTCCGGTCTGTACCTCCCTGACCACATAGTTTGGCGGTGGCTCTTCCTCCTTGCTTCCACAGCCCACGGCAAAAAACAAGATTCCAAACAATGCTGCCTTTGAAACTCCGCCCTTCGCAAGCCTTTTCATGCCACATCCTTCCTTCCGCCAGAAAATCCCCCCCACCCGGTCAATCCTCCTCAATCACATGGATCTCAAGAAAATCAAACTCTATTTTATCAATAAAATTATCCTGTGTAAACCTTGTTCTGTCATGCTTTTTAAAATCCGCGACCGTGGCATCCAGCCAAAGCGGCTTTGACAGGTCAAATTCCATACAAATCTCATCAATTGCCGCAAAAATCTTGTGCGTGCGCGTCATCTGCGCATCCTTGTTGCATACCACCATATCCCGCAGCATCCTGTTATCTTTCCATATTTTCGCCCATATCCGAAACACACCGCAACCTCTTTTCCTAATGTAGATCCCTGCCCGCCTACGAGAGGATATTAAATGTAAAAAGATTATCAAAATTCCGGAGTGTCTTAAAATCCCCTTTGCAGGTCAGCTCCCCGGACATGAATGCCCCCTGGAAAGTCGTCCTGCCATTCACGATCTTATTCATGACCCCCCTTGTTGTCTTTGCCGCCATATCCACTTCATTCTCTTTTTTCTCCCCGTAATAGCACCGCAGGCTCTCCCCGGCAATTTCAATAATAAGTGTTTTCTCTACATCCGTAAAATATACGGAATAAAGCGCATGGAAATATTTTCACTGCGGCTTAAAATTTTCCTTAAAATTCTTTTCAAACTCATAGCGCTCTTCCGCGCCGCCTTCGCTCCCGAGCATTCCCTTAAACAGCTCCGCCAGCTCCTCAATATCCTTTTTCTGCTTCTGCACCCTCGCGTCATCCGAGACATACTCGGAAAGCTGCTCGCCTTCCTGCGGGGTCAGGTCAAGGGGCAACGTGACCGGGATACTCTTTTTTACTACATAATTGCTGCTCGGCAAAATCCTCCCCTTCTGGTTTATGATGCGGTAAAATTCCTCTGCCCGTTTCTCGATCATCATACGGTATGGCATGCTCGTCTCAAACTCTGCCTGGTTCTCCACGAAAACCCGGATCCCTTCCGCCGAAAGCCCGCCCATCAACTCCCACGCCTTGACAAGCATGCTTTCCGCATCCCACTCGCCATAGGTTGTGGCCACCACAACCGGCATCATATACATTGTCCGTATCTTATCTTTATTTCCATATAGCCAACAGGAATCTAAAAACTGGTGCATATATCCGCCAATGCCAAGCCATTCCACATTGACGGCAAGTATAATGCCATCCGCCTCCTTTAAGGTATTGGAAAGAACCGTGATATTACTTTTCTGTTCATATAAATTATATTTTGCCACCTGGACGCGCAATTCTTCCAAAACCGATACAATCCGGTTCATCACATAGAGCGTCGGATCTTCGATCAACCCTCTGCCGCCATAATATAAATTAATCTTCAACCTAACCTCTTTTCCGCCACAGGCCTGCCTTTTGCAACTTTTTTACGGTAAAGCAGCAGCCCCAGCAAAACACCCGCAAACAAACCGCCGACATGCGCGATGTTATCCACCCCTTGGCTGGTAAACCCCCCGTACAGGCTCAGCACAATAAAGAGAACCATCTGCCGCATCGTCAGATTTT
>CAYMGZ010000231.1:0-2251 GCA_964390095.1 uncultured Lachnospiraceae bacterium
ATTCCCCTACTGGCTGCTTATTTGTGTGGACATCCGGGTTTTTGGTAACTCGGGTGTTTTTTTCTGCGCAGAAGTGGGATGTGTGTGGATGCAAATAGGAGTTGGCTGCTTTGTAGTATGGATATCGCCGGGCGGACAGTGGCACAAATGCACGGCCGGGGAAGGGCAGCTGGCACGGGTTCGCCCCATATAGAACGATACTTGGCAATGGATCTGGCGGAAAATGTGATGGGTAATGCAGTAATGTGGTAGGGCGGTAGGGCGGAATGGAAGGGAAATTTTGCCTTTTGAACAATTTATGATAAGAATGATATGAGTGAATAGTATAGATATATAGTTAACGAGACACGTTGGGATAACGTATTATAAAAATAGTATTTATAAAATAAAAAAACACTTGCAATTTACTTTTACCTGTGATACAATAGCAGGGCAGTGAGGCCAGTTGGTCAAGCGGCTAAGACGTCGCCCTCTCACGGCGAAAACAGGGGTTCGATTCCCCTACTGGCTGCTCTTTTGGCAGGTGTCCGTATTTGGATACCTGTATTTTTTTGTATTTTTTCTTGCATATGTTAGCATGAAATGTTATAATGATTGTGTTAGGATATTTTGGAGGGACAACGCAGTATTTTTATAAAAATACAATGCAGGAAAGTGAAGGTGACAATGAAGAAGATACCATGTTTTTTAGGGATAACGGCGGGAGTGCTCTCCTTAGGGATGTTCCTTGCCCCGGTATCGGCCGGGGAGGCGGAGGAAACCGCTAGGATGACTGGGACGGAAGGTGTGACCCCGACTCCTGTGATACGGGAACTGCCGGGTGAGGATGTTGATTCGGACTTGGATTTTTATTTGGACATGGGCGGGGAAAACGCAGATTATTCATGTGAAGAGATTTTGTATGTTCCGTCTGGCAGGGCTGTTTTATCCGGCGCGGGTGTCGTGGAGGCATGGCAAAGCAGGACCGGCGAAATAATTCCCGCCCCGGATGATCCGGACGGGGGGCAGGATTATTACCTGAAAGCGGATGGGGAAAACGTTGGCTATGAAAGTGTGGAAATCATGTTTGTTCCGTCCAGCTCGGCATCAGCTGTAATTTGTGTGACACCGACACCGATGCCTTGAGTTTTGCCTAAATCCCACAGGGAAAGTTGCTCATAGGGGCGGTTTGCCTGTGGGATAAAATTTGGTTTTTCTGAAATCAGGTATAATTTAAACTATGATAGACCACAAATTAGTGTAAATAGTAGATTGATACAAAGAAAATATGACCAACGTTGTAAACTGATAAAGGATAATTTTAAACAGTTCGAAAATGAATATAAAAAGTATACAATTCGTAGACCATATATACAATGGAATGTTGATTATAAGGAAAATATTTTTGATGGATTAATTCTTTTTTTAAACCCATATGCAAAATATCCATTACCTGAGGTATTTATCGATATATTGCACAACAATGGAGTAAATATTTCTAAATATGATCTTGGGAAAAATGAAGATGTTTGGCTTGCATATGATCATTCTTTGGTTCAAAGGATAGTCGTAAATTTGAAACATTGATATGTTGCTTTAAAGTTGAAGGAATGTAATGGGTATAAAAAGACCGGACGTTTCCGTTGAAGCGCACTGCTTGGCGGTGGAAAATTAGATACAGGTCGGTCGCATTACCGTTCTTCAAGAGGGAACGGTTAGTCCGCATCTGCGGCGCAAGAACCGCATTCGGACAATCCATTCCTCTCTTGCGATTGAGCATAATTCTCTCTCGTTGGAGCAAGTGACGGCTATCCTCGATGGAAAGCGCGTCCTCGGGAACCCGAACGAAATCAAAGGATTGAGGAACTGATTCAGTCCCGGCAGAAAGAATACTATGATGCCCTTGGTATGGCTACATAACGCCAGCCATATACGTTTGGCCAGTGCAGCAAATTCTGGCGTTATGTAGTATAACTGCCGCACGGCAGTAAAAGAAAAAAGCCGTCGTACAGTGGAGCATTGTTACGCCTTATTATGCGGCGGCTTCTGAGAAATCAAAGCCGCCGTTTTCATTATTCATTGGCGGTATCTAAGAGGTATCGCTATGCCTTTTTTAATTCCTGCCCCGCGTTGATTCCATGCATTATAAATTTGATTGACAAACTCCCCCCAACTCTTTATAATCTGTAAAGAGTGGTAATATACCAACAATATAGGTTAAAAACAGCATATGGCCTCCCAGTGCCGGGAAGGGATTTCCGGGAGCGATGCG
>CAYMGZ010000231.1:2351-5241 GCA_964390095.1 uncultured Lachnospiraceae bacterium
CGGACGGAAAGCCGTTCCCTTGGTCATTGGTACTGGGAGGCCATATGCGGAACTTAATATAGGAGGTCTTTCCACATGAAAGCATACGGAGTGAACGAACTTAGGAGGATGTATCTGGAATTCTTCGAGAGCAAAGGACATCTGAAAATGAACAGCTTTTCCCTTGTGCCGCAAAACGACAAGAGCCTGCTCCTTATCGCCGCCGGCATGGCACCATTAAAGCCATACTTCACCGGGCAGGAAATCCCGCCGAGGAAGCGGGTCACGACCTGCCAGAAATGCGTGCGCACGACCGACATTGAAAATGTCGGCAAGACTGCAAGACACCTCACGTTCTTCGAAATGCTCGGCAATTTCTCCTTCGGCGACTATTTCAAGCATGAAGCCATTGCGTGGTCTTGGGAATTTTTGACAAAAACGCTTGGCATGGACCCGGAGCGGCTCTACCCGTCCATCTACGGCGAGGACGAGGAAGCGTTTCAGATCTGGAATGAGGAAATCGGCATCCCGGCGGAGCGCATCACGCGTTTTTATCGCGATGAGAACGGAGAGTGTGACAATTTTTGGGAGCACGGTGCAGGCCCTTGCGGCCCTTGCTCGGAAATTTACTACGACCGCGGCGAAAAATACGGCTGTGGGAAGCCGGACTGCAAGGTGGGCTGCGACTGCGACCGTTTCATGGAAGTCTGGAACAATGTCTTCACCCAGTTTGAGAGCGATGGCAACCGCCATTACACCGAGCTGAAACAAAAAAATATCGACACCGGCATGGGCTTAGAGCGCCTTGCGGTCGTGATGCAGGATGTGGATTCCGTCTTTGACATTGACACGATGAAAGCCGTCCGCGACAAAATTTGTGAGATGGCGCATGTGGCCTATGGGACGGACCCGAAGAAGGATGTTTCCATCCGCCTGATCACCGACCATATCCGTTCCGTCACCTTTATGGTTTCCGACGGCATCCTGCCGTCCAACGAGGGGCGCGGCTATGTCCTGCGCCGTCTGCTGCGCCGTGCGGTACGGCACGGCAGGCTTCTTGGCATCGGCGGGGTCTCTTTGAAGGGGCTTGCGCAGACGAAGGCGGACGGCGTTGTGATGGGCAGTAAAAACGGGCTGTTCCTCGCAGAACTTTCAAAGACTGTGATCGAAGAGTCGAAAGACGGCTACCCGGAGCTTGCCGAGAAGCAGGAATACATTTTAAAAGTCCTGACAAACGAGGAGGAAAAATTTAACAAAACCATCGACCAGGGGCTTTCCATCCTTGCGGAGATGGAGGAAAACATGGTGGCCGCAGGCAGCAAAGTGCTTTCCGGCGAGGATGCGTTCCGCCTCTATGACACCTACGGTTTCCCGATCGACCTGACCGGGGAAATCCTTGAGGAAAAAGGTTTTACCGTGGATATGGATGGTTTTAAAAAGGCGATGGAAGTGCAGAAGACGACTGCGCGTTCCGCGCGCGCCGTGACCAACTATATGGGCGCGGACGCGAGCGTGTACGATGCGCTGGATGTAAATATCACCTCGGAATTTATCGGCTATGAAACACTTACCGCAGAGTCCAAAATTTTGGCGATGACGGGCGAGACGGAGGTTGTGACGGAACTTGTCGCGGGCGAGGCCGGCACGGTCATCGTGGAAAAAACCCCGTTCTATGCGACGATGGGCGGACAGGAGGGCGATACCGGCGTGATTGTCTGCGGCGACGCGAAATTTGTGGTTGCGGATACCATCAAATTAAAGGGCGGAAAAATCGCGCATCAGGGGACGTTGGAGTCCGGCATGTTGAAGACGGGGCAGAATGTGACGCTTACCGTGGATGCAACAAGGCGCGCCGCGACCTGCAAGAACCACAGCGCGACCCACCTGCTGCAGGAGGCGTTGCGCCAGGTGCTCGGCACGCATGTCGAGCAGGCGGGCTCCCTTGTAAACCCGGACCACCTGCGCTTTGACTTTACACATTTTTCGGCGATGACAAAGGAAGAGATAGAAAAGGTCGAGGCCATTGTCAATGAAAAAATCGCGGGGCGCATCCCGGTCGTGACGCAGGTGCTCCCGATCGAGGAGGCGAAAAAGACGGGCGCGAAGGCGCTCTTTGGCGAGAAGTACGGCGACACCGTGCGCGTTGTCGGGATGGGAGAATTTTCCAAAGAATTCTGCGGCGGCACACATGTGGATAACACAGGCGTGATCACGGCGTTCAAGATCCTTTCCGAGTCCGGTGTGGCGGCGGGCGTGCGCCGGATTGAGGCCATCACGGCGGATCATGTGTTCGCGCACTACCACAAGCTGGAAGAGGAATTGAATGCGGCGGCAAAGGCCGTGAAAGCGGAGCCGGTGGCCCTTGCCAAGAAGGTGGAGGCACTCCTTGAGGAGATCAAGGAGCTCCATTCCGAAAACGAGAAACTAAGGGCGAAGCTTGCGAACCATTCGCTCGGCGACGTGATGAGCCAGGTAAAGGAAGTCGGCGGCATCAAGGTGCTGGCGGCGAAGGTGCCGGAGGTGGACATGAACGGTCTTCGGAACCTCGGCGACCAGCTAAAGGAAAAGCTTGGCGAGGGCGTTGTCTTCCTTGCCTCCGCCAAGGAAGGCAAGGTCAATCTCCTGGCGATGGCGACCGAGGGCGCGATGAAGCTTGGCGCGCACGCGGGCAACCTGATCAAGGAGGCGGCGGCACTGGTCGGCGGCGGCGGCGGCGGACGGCCGAACATGGCGCAGGCGGGCGGCAAGAACCCGGAGGGGATTGACGCGGCGATTGCAAAGGTGTATGAGATATTAAATAAATAGAATATTTTGTTAATAAAAATTTAATCAAAAGAAAGGTGGCGGAAAAAAATCCGCCATCTTTTTTAATTTTTTTTAAAAAAGTAGTTGACGAAATAGAAAAATATGC
>CAYMGZ010000232.1:0-4956 GCA_964390095.1 uncultured Lachnospiraceae bacterium
ATTTCATACGAAATTTCAAGAAATTTTCTAAAAAAAATAAAAAATTACTAAATTATACAGATATATTTTGCAATTTTAAGCCCTTCCCATACATTATTTTGTTACAAGCGTACAAACCATATAAAACGCAAGAAATAACGCAAAAACTTGCAGGAAGAGCGCAAAATTTGCTAAGTGCCAGGACGTAAAACATGCTATAATAAATTGAAGAAGTTTGCTCAATACTATTCCAGCCATACCAGGAAACAGCGCCGGCACACCAATTGATCAGGAAAGAGGTATTATTTATGAAAAAAAACGCATGGAACCCCTATCTGCCGTCCTGGGAATATATCCCGGACGCAGAACCGTATGTTTTTGGAGACCGGGTTTATATTTACGGTTCCCACGACTATTATAATGGACATGTATTCTGCCTCGGCGACTACGTCTGCTGGTCCGCACCGGCGGATGACCTTGGGGACTGGCGTTATGAGGGTATCATCTACCCAAAGACCGAAGACCCATTGAACCGCGAGGGAAAAATGTGCCTTTATGCCCCGGATGTCACCGTTGGCCCGGACGGGAGATATTACTTATATTATGTCCTTGACCATGTCTCCATCGTCTCCGTTGCGGTCAGTGACACCCCGGCAGGAAAATACCATTTCCTCGGCTATGTACACTACGCGGACGGAACGAGGCTTGGCGAGAAGCCCGGCGATGAACCGCAGTTTGACCCGGGTGTCATCACAGAGGGGGACAAAACCTACTTATATACCGGCTTTTGCGGGCGCGGCGACCGCTCGCGCACCGGTGCCATGGTCACGGTACTTGGCGAGGACATGCTCACGGTCAGGGAGGCACCCGCTTTTATCGTCCCTGGCTGCGAATACAGCGCCGGGACCGAATTTGAGGGACATGCTTTTTTTGAAGCCCCATCCATCCGCAAGCGCGGGGATACCTACTATTTCATTTATTCCTCCGAAGTGATGCATGAACTCTGCTACGCGACCTCGGACAGCCCGCTTGGGAAATTCCACTATGGCGGGGTCATCGTAAGCAACTGTGACCTGCACATCGACAGCTACAAACCGGCAAATCTCCCGACTGCATACGGTGCAAACAACCATGGCAGCATTGTGGAAATTTCCGGGAAATGGTACATCTTCTACCACCGCCACACCAACGGCACATGGTACAGCCGCCAAGGCTGTGCGGAGGAAATCCACTTTGGGGAGGACGGCTCCATCCGCCAAGCAGAAATGACTTCCTGCGGCTTAAACGGAAAACCCCTGCCGGGCAGCGGGGAATTTCCTGCCTACCTTGCATGTAACCTTTTCACAAGGGAACCTTCCATGTACGTTGGCGGCGACCGCTTCCCGAAGATCATGCAGGACGGGCGTGACGGCGATGAGGAAGATGGCTACATCGCAAACATCACCGACTCCGCCACCGCAGGCTTCAAATATTTTGACTGCAAAAACGTAACAGGGATCACGCTCTTTGTGCGCGGCTACGCAAACGGCACCTTCCGGATCAAAAACCAGATGGACGGCGAAGCGCTCGCAAACATCCCGGTGCAATACTCAAACGTCTGGGAAGCCTACCATGCCCCGGTCTGCCTGCCGGACGGCGTACAGGCAATCTACATAACATACTGCGGACCTGGCAACGCCAGTTTAAAATCATTTATATTGCATCAGGGCAACGAAAATTAAATTTGACCGAAAGGGAGGACTACATGAAGAATATAAGACTTGCCATTAAAATCAGCATCGTTTCCATCAGCATCATGACACTCGGCTTCATCGCCCTTTGCTTCGGGATTAATACAAAAATGCATAGCATCATGCAGGATTCCATCCTCTCGCAAATGACAGAATCCGCAAAAATGCAAACAGAGATCGTGGAAGATTATGTCAGGCAGGCGGAAGCCTACCTGATCAATTACGCGCAGGCTCCCGCACTTTTGGAAGTCTTTGAAAACCCGTCTGACACAGATGCGGTACAAAAGCTCCAGGCATACACGGAAAAATACGCCAAAGTAGGGGATAACCTTGAAAATATCTATGCCTCCGACTGGAATTCCACCGTCCTTGCCTCCGTTGTCACCGGCGTAATCGGCGTGACCCTCCGGCAGGGGGAGGCGCTTAACCAGCTTCAGACGGAGCTTTTAAAAGGCATGTACAACACAGGCATCATGGCATCCAAATCCACGGGGATGCAGGTTATCTCCATGTATTATCCTGTAACAAAAGATGACGGAACCCCGGTCGGCTATGTGGGGGGTGCGATCTACGCCTCCGGCCTGCGCGACATCCTGAACGAACTCTACGGCAACGATTCTGACAACCAGTACATGCTGTTGGACGCAAAGGCAGGAACCTACATTTTCTGCCCGCAGGATGACATGATCGGAACAGTGGTCGAGGACGAAAACCACCTCGCGATCCTTGAGAAAGCAAAAAACCTTGACAACCAGGCAACATCCCTCGAATATACCTCGAACATCAACGGGAAAAAGATGCTCTCGGTAATGTACCACAACCAAGAACGCGGCTGGGTTTTCGTGGTCCTGACCAACCGTTCCACCGCATATGCCCCCATCAACCGCCTGATCAACGTTATCGTCCTGCTCTGCATCGGCGTGCTCGTCGTCACCTCCCTGTTGATCTGGTTTTTCTCCTCAGCGTTGGCAAAGGACATCCGCAAGGAAACCGCGATCTTACAGGAACTTGGCAACCTTGATTTTACCAAGCGCGAAAAACTAAAGGCTTTCTGCGGCAGGAAGGATGAGATCGGCATGATTGCAAGCGCATCAAAGAGCCTTGTTGATGCCGTCCACACCGTCCTTCTGCGCCTGATTGGCCAGAGCGACGAACTGTCAAAAACTTCCAAATGGATGAAGGAAAATTCCCAGACCACCTCCGGCACCATCAAAAACCTGGAACATGCCGTCCAGGAAATTGCCGCAAACGCGACCAGCCAGGCAACGGAAACAGAAAAGGCCTCCGTCGCCGTCCTGCACATCGGCGGGCAGATTGTGGAGGCAAAGGAAAAATCCTCGGCACTGAACCGGGTGGCAGGAAGGATCAGCACCTCGAACAACGCGGCATCCGGCTCCCTTCAGGCATTGGTGGACATTAACCACAAGGCAAAGACCGAAATTGAAAAGATCAATGCCCAGACACTCTCAACCAATGATTCCGTCTTAAAGATCAAGGATGCGGCGGAACTGATCACAAACATCGCCGACGAGACAAACCTCTTAGCCCTGAACGCTTCCATCGAGGCGGCGCGGGCAGGTGACCAGGGGCGCGGCTTTGCGGTTGTTGCCGACCAGATCAAGCGGCTCGCGGAGCAATCAAACGAATCCGCGCAATACATCGGCGATATCATTGTCGCGCTGCTTGAAGATTCTTCCTCCGCGGTAAAGGTCATGGATGACGTGCGGGAGATCATGGAGCAGCAAAGCACACATTTAATTACCACGGAGAAATGTTTCAACGAAGTGAACCGCAACATCAAACGGACGCACGATGAGATATCCGCCCTCGCCCAGTCCATCGAACTTACGGATACCGAGCGCGAGGAAGTGGTAGAAGTCGTACAGAACCTCAGCGCAATCGCGGAGGCAAACGCAGCCGGCACGGAAGAATCCCTCGCCTCCATCGAGATGGTAAATTCCATGGCCGTCGATGTCGCATCAGCGGCAGAACAATTGTCACACCTCTCGGATATCATCAACCAGAACATCCGCAAATTTAAGGTCTGAACGATATATCCTTAACGAACCGGACGGGTGGCGCGCCCTAAAAGCCACCGCGCCACCCCGTCATGCTCATGGTCCCCAATCACACCGGTTGCCGCTTCCTTCAATTCCGGCACGGCGTTCGCCACCGCATAACATTCATCCGAAACCTCAAACATCGGAAGGTCGTTGATGGCATCCCCGAAAGAAACCACCCTGTCACAATTCCATAGCTTTTTCAGCGTCCGGACCGCTTCCGCCTTTGTCGCTTTCGCCGGCATGACCTCACACCAGTATTCCGTCCGGTATAATTCCTGCTGGAGGGTGCAGCGAAACCGTTTGTCCGCCGAGAAACGGTCATAGACCGGTGTCAATTCCTCCTTCTCCCCGATGCAGGTATAATAAAAAATATTGCCATCATACAGCCCCCTGCTGCCCTTAAGCGGGCGCAGCCTTGGGTCAACCGTGCGCCGCGACAAATAATACCTTATCCCCTCATTCTCCCGTTCCAAATCCCATGATACCCGCTCCACGCCGTCCACGTAGGCATACACAAGCGGGCTGGCACCGTGCGCCAAAAATGTTTCACGGGCAAACGCAGCTTCCTCCCCCGAAAAAGAAAGGGCGGAAAGGATGTCCCCTGTGCCCGGCTTTATAATAAATGCCCCATTATAGACAATCACAGGGATATCCGTTGTCAGGCCTTCCGTAACCACGGACGCGGAAACCAGGGAGCGCGCAGTTGCGTAAGTAAACAGCATCCCCTGTTCCACCAGTTTATTAATGATCCGGATGCTTTCCGGGTTGATGCGGTCGTGCCGGTTTAACAAAGTTCCATCCAAATCCGTAACATAAAGTGTTCTTCCATTATTTCCCATTTTATCCATCCTCCTTTGTCCTTGCTGCCCATTGCCCATCCGCCTTCACGGAATCATCCGGCATTTTGGGTGCCAATATGGCCACACTCCTTCCTTTTTATCAGGATATCCTATCTTCGCCAAAAATTCAACCCATTTCACAACATAATTCTTCCTCTCCCTATTCATACAACCTTATATTTTTTTTAACCTTATAAATTTAAACTATAAATGTACTTACATTTTTCAAAACGATATTGATTTTTTAAAGGCCTTGTAATATAATCAATAAAAGAAATCATAAAAAAATAATTATATCTTAAAAAATAAAAGGATCATGATATGAAAAACTTCCAAAATTTCACG
>CAYMGZ010000232.1:4966-5235 GCA_964390095.1 uncultured Lachnospiraceae bacterium
AATCTACCAGACAAAATGCCCATACGACGAGGATGACATTTTCGTAACCTCCCTTTCTTTCGAGATGGAACCAGAACGCTACGGCGAGGAGGACGCATCCCCCCAAAACCTTACACAGGTTCCCATAGAAGGCATCCTCGATGAATTTTGCGTATTTGTCACCGATTTTTACGAACCTTTCAACGAGGCAAGCGAAACCACCTGCTATCAGGAATTCGGCTCCCACCATTTCGCCGATATCCAAAAATTGCGGACAATCATCGGAAAAC
>CAYMGZ010000233.1:0-4520 GCA_964390095.1 uncultured Lachnospiraceae bacterium
AATGCGGCAAACGGGTTAAAATTAAATTTGTCGCCAAAACCCACATAAAAATCCTTCACCGTGATCCCGAGGATATAGTAAGCCGCCGTGCCGCCAAGCATCCCCCAGAACACCGCACCCTTCACCTTGCGCGCGGAAAGCGCGGCAATCGCGATCAGTGTAAAAATCGTGACAAGTAACGGCATGATCGTCGCCCAGGTCGCCGTCCCGTTGAACACATTGAACGATACGAGGGTAACGCAGGTGGAAGGGTTCAACACGACAATCCCCGCGTTCTGCAGCCCAAGGAACGCGATGAACAGCCCGATCCCCGCCGGGATTGCCATGCGCACACAGGCCGGGATTGCGTCAAAAATCTTTTTGCGGACACCCGTTAATGTCAACGCGATAAACAGCACGCCATCGAAAAGCACCAAAAGCAGGGCGTTGGCGTAAGTCAGCCCAAAGCCAAAACACACCGTGTACACAAAAAACGCGTTCAGCCCCATACCGGAAGCCTGCGCAAGCGGCAGGTTCGCCAAAAGCCCGATCAACAGCGTGCCCGCGACCGCGGAAATCGCCGTGGCAATGTAGACCGCGTTGTACATCCGGTCCGCCGTCGTGCCGGACATCTCCGCCAAATCCGAAAACATGCCCGAATTGACCATGAGGATGTAGGCCATCGCCATGAACGTCGTCAACCCCGCCAAAACCTCGGTCTTGACCGTGGAGCCTTTCTCCTTTACCTGAAAATACTTTTCCATAAAAAAGCAACCTCTTTCTGCGCCGTGCATATGTAAGGATGGCAGCCCGCAGGGAAGGACAAAAACCCACCCTTCCAAGGGAGCACACCCACGCCCACCGCACGGACAGCGCCATCATGCGGGAGGGCAATTTTCAGAATACTTTATAAAAATACCATAAACTTTGTATAAAATCAAGCAGAAGATTGTAATCGACAAGAATGGACTGAGATAATTCCTTTAAAAAACTGCCCGCAGCAACATCCCCCATCCCCCTGACGGGAGGATATCCCTGCGGGCAGCAAAAAACCTTCCTACCGCTCGATTTCAAGCACCGCCATCAACCCTGCCAAAAGTTCCTCATCGATGAACTTTGCCGCGCTGCGGTTATAAAATACATTCGTGATATCCCAGAGCACCGGGCACATGCCGCGCGAATAGGCGGCCTCGCAGACCGATGTCAGGTAGCGGTTGACTGCCCCTTCCGCCTTGTTTTTCGTCGCGCTCCCGAATTCGCCGACAATGACCGGGATCCCTTTGTCGATGAAATGTTCTTTCATCATGTCCATGTTTTTGTATAAAAGCTCATAGTCCGCTTCGCTCCCCCAATCCGCCTGCATCTTGCCCCAGCTTGCGTCCTCATCAAGGATGGCAAAGGTGGAAGGCGTGTAGTAATGCACGGATACGGCCATGCGGTCTGCCGGGTCCTGTGGCATTTTAAAAAGCGCGTCGCACGTCAGCTCGATATCCGTCCCGTAACCCGCAATCAGCAGATGGCGTTTTTCGTTGTTGCCGCCGGAAGCGCGCACAATGTCCACGAATTTCTGGTTGATTTCGTTTAGGAGCGCGTAAGCCTTTTCTTTTCCCGGTGTCACCCCGCCGTAATGGTTCCAGAGGTTTTCCCAGCAGCCTTCCTCGTTGAGGGATTCAAACATCAAATGGTCGTCATATCCGCCGAACGCCTCGGTCAGCTGTGTCCAGATGCGCTCGTATTTGTACATGCATTCCTCCTTTTTGTCCGGCTCGGAGAAACCGGTCCACCAGCCGCCGTCCCAGTGGATGTTTAAGATCACGCACATGTCGTTGTTCAGGATGCATTCCACAACGGCTTTGACACGCGCCAAGTATTTATCATTGATGGTATAATCATCGCCCATCAGGTTGGACCACGCGACCGGGACGCGCATCACGCCGAAGCCGCATTTCGCGTAACCCTCAATGATCTTCGGGGTGATGACGGGGCTGCCCCAGCCGGTCTCGTATGCCGTCACGGTGTTCGCCTCCCAGCCAGTGCTCTCAAAGGTATTCCCAAGGTTAATCCCGACCCCGAGGCTCTTTACGTACTCCATTGTTGTCATGTCGCGCATGGCGGCGGTCTGGGAATCACCGGATGAGTCCGCTTCTTTTGTCGGTTCTGTGCCCGGCGTATCGTCGCCACCCTGGTCCGCACCCTGCGTCGGGGTTGTGTCCGGCATATCGTCGCCACCCTGGTCCGCACCCTGTGTCGGTGTTGTGTCCGGCGTATCGTCGCCACTCTGGTCCGCACCCTGCGTCGGCGTTGTGTCCGGCACGCCGCCTTGGTTTGCTTCCACCGTCGGCTGTCCGTCCCCCTGTTTCTCCTCGTTGTCCCCATCCCCGCACCCGGCGGCAAGTATGCTTATGCTAAGCAGTGCGCACAGTGTCTTTTTCAATTTTTTCCCAACTCTTTCTTTCCATAAATACTTACTCATCTTTTTTTCCTTTCCATCAAAAAAACATCCAGGGCCAAACGCCCTTTTTTACTTCATAAACACAAATTCCTTAAATTCAAACAACACCCGCCCCGCAAAATACTCCCCCGTCCAGCCGCCATACCCTGTCGTTACCGTGAAATACAGCGCATGCCTGCCCGTCACTGCCCTTGTCACACACCGGATCAGGCCGCCGTCCTGCCCGATTCCACAGCTTCCGATTTCCTGGCCCCGCTCTTCATCTTCCCCGTCAATCCAGATATGTAAGGTGGCATCACAACCGCAACCCCTTACGTTTGCGGCAAATTCCATTGTCCGGCTTGATGTGTCCTCCCCGAAATCAAAGTATTTGTAACCGACCACCGCGCCGTCCTTTATGTTTGTGACAACGCGCTCAAAGACATTGTGCTCCGTGACAAACGCGCCGCCCTTTAGCACACATGCCGTTTCCGCCGGGGTTATCTCGTAGGGGGAGAGCGCATCCGCAAAACCAAGGGAAGTCATCTCCACGGGCTTTATCGTTCCGTCCGGCAAAAATTCGATCCGCTCCGCGCAGGCGCGCCGGGACATGATCGTGCCGTTTGTCATGCGGTGGTAAAACACATACCACTGCCCACGGATGCATACAACCGAACCGTGGTCATTGCCGCCAGGATAGTCCACCCCGTTGTCCACAATATAGCCGCGGTAGGTGAATGGCCCCGTCGGTTTTTCGGCGGTCGCGTAGGCAAGGCGGCTCCCGCGTTTTGGCGAGTAGATCAGGTAATAAATGCCGTTTATTTTCCGCGGGGAACAAGCTTCAAAAAACAGGCTCTCCGTTTCCGTAAAACCATAGGAATCCGCCACGGGCATCCCCGGCACGGTCGGCGGGTTCGCCGGTTTTGTACTTTTGGCATCCACGCCCCCTGCCAGGGCAGCTTCCCCACCGTTCCCATGTTCCCCTGCCGGCAAAAGACTGCAGGGGATGATATGCTCGATACAGCTTCCATCCACGATCTCGTACATGTTCCCCGCGTTGACCTCCGCCATGAACGAGCGCTCAAACCCGCAATAAATATAAACCCTGCCGTCATCGTCCACCAGCACGCCGGGGTCGATGAACCAGCCGTTGCAGCACACTTCATCCGGCACGGTGTATTTGTACCGGGAAAGTAAGGCGAACGGTCCTTCCGGGCGGTCGCTTACGGCAACACAGCCGGCTGCCCCCACAATGTAGGCGTACAGGTAATATTTTCCATCTTTTTCCACGACATCCGGGGCGTAGAGCTCATTGCCCTCCTTTGTCCACGGCGTGTCCGCCGCATGGTCGCGGTCGGCCCTTGTATGGAAAATGTCGCCGTGGCAGATCCACTGTCCCAGGTTGTCCACAGGCGCACTCCAGCATTTTAGCACGTAGTCACAAAAACGGTCCGACCCCGCGCGGTCATGCGATCCATATACATAAATACGGTCGCCGAACACCCGCGGTTCCCCGTCCGGTATGTATTCCCATTTTGGCAAATATGGGTTTGACATCGTTTCCCTCCATAGTTTAATTTGTTTTGCCGGAAACCATTTTTATGTTTTTCCGGCATCCCTTAGCCAAGCAGAAAAAACAAGGCTATTTTCCCTCTTGGAATCCTAGCCTTGTCCACCCGCCAAAACTGCTTAAAATGTCAGATCTTTTTTCCGGTGCAGCAGCCTCGCGCCGCACACGATCATGAACGAGCCCATCACTGCGCCGCACACGGTCATCAATATCCCAAAAATAATATTGACCACCCCGACCGATTTCATTGTCTTATAAACCTTTTCCATTTCCCTATACCATGTCCTTTCCGGGTTTCCGACCCTGGGCCTGTCTGATCTTTCCGGCTATTTTGCGCCGTACTGCTCATAATATGCATCGATCGCTGCCTTTAATTTGTCATCAATCACAACCCTGCCGCCGCATTCCTTATTATATAAATGTTCCACCACATCCGCCATTGATACAATCGCGTTTGCCGGGATGCCATAAAGCTCTGTGATCTCATCCAGTGCGCTCTTTTCACCTTTCCCGCGCTCCATGCGGTTTAGGGAAACCATA
>CAYMGZ010000233.1:4547-5227 GCA_964390095.1 uncultured Lachnospiraceae bacterium
TCCTCGATGGATTTCCCGGAGGTGGTCACATCCTCAATGATCACGACCCTGTCCCCGTCTTTTAAAGGACTGCCGAGCAAAATACCCGTATCCCCATGGTCCTTGATCTCCTTGCGGTTTGAGCAGTACCGGATTTGTGCGCCATAAAGTTCATTTAATGCAATTGTGGTCGCAACGGAAAGCGGGATGCCCTTGTATGCCGGTCCAAACAACACATCAAAATCGAGCCCGTAATAGTCGTGGATCGCCCTTGCATAATATTCGCCAAGCCTTATCAGCTGGCCTCCCGTCACGTATGCGCCCGCATTCATAAAAAACGGGGATTTCCTGCCGCTTTTAAGCGTGAAATCTCCGAATTTCAACACACCTGCCTCCACCATAAAGTTGATAAATTCCTGTTTGTACTGCTCCATATCCTGCCAAACCTCCTGATCTTTTGATTTCCAAGTACCGTCATGCCAAAAATTTCTGTTTTCCAGCTTACATTATAACACCCGCCCCATGAAAAAGCAATACTATGGTTCTTTTCAAAATTTTGTAACAGGAAAGCCTTCGGCTTTCCTGTTACAAAATTTCATCGGGAAGCGGATTGCCTTTTCCTTGATTATCTGCTACAATGTTTAAATATACTCGTGAACGCATTTAATTGCCGCTTTCAGCTCTGGATTGCCGATGCGTTC
>CAYMGZ010000234.1:0-5212 GCA_964390095.1 uncultured Lachnospiraceae bacterium
CATATCCACGGACAGTGCCAGAAAGAAATTTCCGGAAGCCATGCGGACGGAAATTTCTTTCCACGGTCATTGGTACTGGAAGTGGATATGCGGAACTCAAAATAGGAGATATTATTTATGGTAACCATTGAAGAACTTTTACGGACGGCAAAGGAAAGGGGGGCATCCGACCTGCATGTGACCGTCGGCATCCCGCCAAAGATCCGGATTAACGGCGAACTGGTGGACATGGATTATCCCCGCATGCTGCCGCCGGATGTTGCCGCCATCATAACGCCGACCATGTCGCCGCAGGTACAGGAAATTTTCAAGGAAAAGGGGGAGGTCGATTATGCCTACTCCATCGCGGGGCTTGGGCGCTACCGCGTCAATGTATTTAAACAGAGGGGTTCCTACGCATTTGTCATGCGTCTGGTCGGGACCACCATCCCGCAGGCAAAGCAGCTTGGCGTTCCGGATTCCGTGGTGGAATTGACGGGCAGGAAGCGGGGGCTCGTGCTCGTCACGGGTCCGACCGGAAGCGGGAAATCGACAACGCTTGCCTCGCTTATTGACATTATCAATTCCATTTACAATTCCCATATCATCACACTCGAAGACCCGATCGAATACCTGCACAACCACAAAAAATCCGTGGTGAACCAGAGGGAGATCGGGCTGGACACCCAGGGCTACGCACAGGCATTGCGTGCCGCACTGCGTGAGGATCCGGATGTGATCCTGGTCGGTGAGATGCGTGACCTTGATACGATCTCAACCGCGATCACGGCGGCGGAAACGGGGCATTTGGTATTTTCAACGCTGCATACGATCGGTGCCGCAAGCACGATTGACCGCGTGATCGACGTGTTCCCGCCGCACCAGCAGCAGCAGATCCGCATCCAGTTAGCAAGTGTGTTGGAAGCCGTGATTTCCCAGCAGCTCATCCCGTTACAGGACGGCAAGGGGCGCGTGGCGGCGTTCGAGGTCATGCATGCGACCGTCGCGGTCAAGAACCTGATCCGCGAGGCAAAAACGCACCAGATCGACTCCATCATCCAGACAAGCCGGAAACTTGGCATGCAGATGATGGATGACGCAATTTACGAGCTGTACTTAAAAAGGAAGATCGACGCGGAAAAAGCGCTGACTTTCGCGCAGGATCCGACCACATTGGAGCGGAAGCTATATTAAGGATGTCAATGCGGATTTTGGGCATTGGGTATGAAACATACATGACACAGGAAAACAGGAGGGAAGGTGCATATGGGGCAATATACATATGTTGCGATAACGCCGCAGGGGAAGGAAAAAAAAGGAAATCTCGAAGCGGGGGATGAAGCGAAGGCCAAGGCAATCCTGAAAAAAGATGGTTTGCTGCCGATTTCCATCACCCCGGCAAACGCGTTAAACCGCGATATCAACATTAATTTTGGCGCGCCGGTAAAACCGCGTGAGCTGGCAGTATTCTGCCGCCAGTTCCAAAGCATTTTAAACGCGGGCGTGACAATTGTGGAAGCGTTAAAAATGCTTTCGGAACAAACCGAAAACAAGGTATTCCAAAAAGCGCTGTTTGAAACCGTCACCGCTGTGGAACAGGGAGAGACCCTGGGAAATGCGATGCGCCAGAACCCCAAAATATTCCCGGATATTTTAATCAACCTTGTCGATGCGGGCGAGGCATCCGGAAGCATGGATAAAGCCTTCGCGCGGATGGCGACACATTTTGAAAAATCCGCCCGCATAAAAGCACTTGTCAAAAAAGCAATGATCTATCCGGTTGTGCTTATCTGTGTCGCCTTGACGGTTGTCATTATCATGTCCGTCTTCGTATTCCCGCAATTTGCAAATATGTTTGCGGATATGGGCTCCGACCTTCCGGGGATCACAAAGATGGTCATGGCATTTTCTGATTTCCTGATAAAGCGCTGGTATGTACTGATTGCCGTTGTGGTAATCTTCATTGCTGTAATAAAAACTTTTGCATCAACAAATGTCGGGAAACATGTATTTGGACGGCTTTTTATCAAAATGCCAATGTTCGGGAAAATGAATGTGAAAAATGCAAGTGCCATGTTTGCCCGCACGTTAAGTACTCTTGTCAGTTCCGGGATGTCACTTTCCGAATCCCTCACAATCACGGCGCGCTCCATGAGCAATGTGCTGTTCCGGGATGCATTGGAGGAGGCAAAGCTTGAGGTGGAGCAGGGTGTGGGGCTTTCCAAGGCCATAAAGGAATGCGGTCTTTTCCCGCCGATGGTCTGCCATATGCTAAGCATTGGGGAGGAAACCGGCAATATCGAGGAAATGCTCACCAAGGTGGCGGAATATTATGAAGAGGAAGTTGAAATCCAGACACAGAGCCTGTCGGCAGCGATGGAGCCCATGATTATCGTCGTGATGGGCGGTATCGTGGCATTCCTTGTATTGGCGATGTATATGCCAATGATTGATATGTATAGCGGTATGGATAGTCTGTAAAATAAAAGCCTTCTATGGATTGGGGTTATTTCATCATAGAAGGCTTCTTGCAATTTTCCCCAAAATATCGTAGAATGTACTCGAATTGGATTCATGGAAAAATCCGGATATTCGTATTTAAAAAAAAAAAACTAGGAAAGGAACAAAAACAGCATGAGAGAGCTTGCGTTACCTGATGATATATTGTTGCAGATTGAGAAACCCGCGCGCTACACGGGCGGCGAGGTAAATTCGGTCATGAAGGACCGGGGGGCAGTAAAAATCCGCTTCTGCATGTGTTTCCCGGATGTGTATGAGGTGGGGATGTCCCATCTTGGCATCCAGATTTTATATGATATGTTCAACAAGCGCGAGGATACTTGGTGTGAGCGTGTCTACTCGCCATGGGTGGATTTGGACCGTTTGATGCGCGAGAGGAAAATCCCGCTGTTTGCGCTGGAATCACAGGACCCGGTCCGGGAATTTGATTTCCTTGGCATCACGCTCCAATACGAAATGTGCTACACCAATATTTTACAAATCCTCGACCTTTCCGGTATCCCGCTGCTTGCTACAGAGCGCGGGGAAGAAGACCCCATCGTGGTGGGAGGGGGGCCTTGCGCATACAACCCGGAGCCGATTGCGGATTTTTTTGATTTCTTTTATATTGGGGAAGGCGAGACGGTCTATGACCAGGTACTTGATGCCTACAAGGAAAATAAGAAAAACGGCGGGAGCCGCAGGGATTATCTGGCGCGGGTGGCGCAGATTGAGGGAATGTATGTCCCTGCGTTTTACGATGTCACATATAACCAGGATGGCACCATCTCGTCCTTTTTGCCAATCCACCCATCGGCAAAGCCCGTAATCCGCAAACAGGTGGAAATGCACTTAAGTGATACTTTTTATCCGGAAAAACCTGTGGTCCCGTTTATCCGGGCGGTACAGGACCGAGTGGTGCTTGAGATCCAGCGCGGCTGCATCCGGGGATGCCGTTTTTGCCAGGCGGGGATGCTCTACCGGCCGATCCGCGCGCGCGACCTTGCATTTTTAAAGGAACGTGCGAAGGTAATGATTGAAAATACCGGAATGGATGAGATTACATTAAGTTCGTTAAGTTCCAGCGACTATAAGGAATTGCCGGAGTTGGTATATGGCCTGATCGATGAATTTAAGGAGCAAAAAATCAATATTTCCCTGCCATCCCTGCGCATTGATGCATTTGCACTTGACGTAATGGGCAAGGTGCAGGATATCCGCAAGAGCAGTTTGACGTTTGCGCCGGAGGCGGGTTCCCAGCGCATGAGGAATGTGATCAACAAGGGGCTTAGCGAGGAAAATATTTTGCAGGGTGCCTCGGATGCTTTTTTGTCCGGATGGAACCGCGTCAAGCTTTATTTTATGCTTGGGCTGCCGGGGGAGGAAGAAGAGGACATCCGGGAAATTGCACAGCTTGGAAATAAGATCGCGGAATGTTATTACCGATTGCCAAAAGAAGTACGGCACGGGAAGTTGGAGATTGTGATCAGCACATCGTTTTTTGTGCCGAAACCGTTTACGCCGTTTGAGTGGGTGCCGATGAATACAATGGAGGAGTTTTTGCAAAAGCAGCGCATTGTGAGTGCACGCTTAAAGGAAATGCGCAACGGGAAGAACATCCGGTATAATTGGCATGATGCGGATACCACGCTGATGGAGGGGATTTTTGCGCGCGGTGACCGCAGGCTTGCAAAATCGATTTTGGATGCCTACCGTGTGGGGTGTTTTTATGACGCATGGTCGGAATATTTTAAATTTGGCCTTTGGATGGAAATTTTTAAGAAAAACGGGGTCGATCTTTCCTTTTATACAACAAGGGAGCGGAAACAGGATGAAATTTTCCCGTGGGATTTTATTGATGCGGGGATCACGAAAGAGTTTTTATGGCGGGAGTACCAAAAAGGGCTTGCAGGGGCAGTGACCCCAAATTGCCGCAAGGCGTGCGCGGGCTGTGGGGCAAATTCGTTCCATGGCGGTGTGTGCTATGAGGAGCGGGAGAAGAATCTGGTGCGGGAGGAAGAAAAAAATCCAAACGGGGGGACGGGCAAATGAATGTTCGGGTGAAATTTTCAAAATATGGTTTTACAAAATTCCTTGGCCATCTGGATGTCGTGCGGTATTTCCAGAAAGCGGTCCGGCGCTGTGGCCTTGCGGTGGCTTATTCGGAAGGGTTCAACCCCCATCCGCTTTTGTATTTTGCGGCACCGCTCGGGCTTGGGCAGACAAGTGACGGGGAATATATGGATATGGAATTAAAAAAAGAATATCCGCCCACGGAAATTGTGGAACGGTTAAATTCGGCGATGACGGAAGGTTTTTTTATACAGCGTGCGGTAAAACTGCCGGACTGGCATCCGAACCAGAAAAAAGAATCCATCATGGCGTTGACCGCGTGCGCGGATTATATGGTTGCGGTGAAGGACATGGAGGTGGAAGGAAAACCTTATGCAAAGTGGTTTCCTTCGTTTGAAGCGAAATTTTCGGAATTCCTTTCCCAGGCGGAAATTGTTGTGGAAAAGGAATCAAAAAAAAGCACAAAAACCATTGATATCCGGCCGATGGTTTTTTCGTGGGGATTTTCCCCGGAGGATTTTGGGGATGGGGAGGTGGAAACAAAGGAAGGCATCCGCCACGCACAGATTTATAAAAACGGCCTGCGCGTATTTTTAAAACTTGCAAGCGGAAGCACCAATCATTTAAAACCGGAGCTTGTGATGGAGAGTTTTTGCAGGGC
>CAYMGZ010000235.1:0-5203 GCA_964390095.1 uncultured Lachnospiraceae bacterium
ATTTTAGCCTGTGGACCTATCTTTTTGGTATGGGGCTCTATGATTTAAAATGCAGGGAATTGCCGGACTGGTGGCATCTTTTGCTGCTCCTTTTATATGGGGTGGCTTGGGTTTTTGGTTATCAGCCGGTAGCATTTGGCAGCGGTTTATTTTCTTGTGTAGGCTTGGCGGCGGTGCTCGGACTGATTTACTTGATCCGGAAAGATGCGATCGGGCTTGGGGATATCAAATTGATTTTAGTCTGTGCGCTTTATTTGGGACAGGCATGTTTGGGGATGCTGGTGCGCGGGATGACGGCAGCGTTTGTGTGCAGTATTGTATTGCTGCTTTGTAAAAAAGTGACACCAAAAAGCGGGCTGCCTTTTGTGCCGTTTTTGTTGTTTGGGGCGCTGTTCGTTTGACTTTTGGGAAAGTTTATAAAGCAGGAGGGAAGAAAAACATGGAGGGAATTCATTTGAGTTATGAGACGGCGGTGACAGGGATTGGGAATTACCTATCCGCCGTGGTAGAAGAACAAATTAACGATTACCAGATGAAAATGCTGGAACATAACAAAATACCGGGGTTAGTCGCGGCACATGGAAATATGCTAAATGGCACATACCGGATCCATTATGAGATTGATGGTACACGCCGCCTTACGACCGTGCTTGCCGGAGGGCTTGCCGGGCAGGAAGCAAAACGGTTTATGAAGGGGTTGTTGCACACCTTGTACTGTCTGGGGGAATATTTCCTTTCCTATACACAGTGCCTTTTGGATATCGATTATATTTATGTGGATGGTCTGGGAAGGGCAGAACTTGTATATCTCCCGCTTTCCGGTTCGGTGGTCACAAATGAGGAAACCGTGCGCCAGTTTTGCCAGAAGCTTTTTGCGGAATATTTTACGGCGGATGGGGATGCATTTTTCTTAAAATTGCTGCGGTATGTGAATATGCAGGATTTTTCCCTTGCGGGGTTGGCCGCCTGGTTTCAGGATGAGGATGAAGAGGCTGTGGCAGAGGAAATTGATATATGTCTGGCTCGGACGGATGCACGGATGTTACAGAATGCAAAAAGACAACATGGGATTTTTGGGGGACAGGAAGCAGGGATGGCACAAGGATCATTATCAGATGGAAAGAAGAGCATCCCGGGGAAGGAACAAAAACCAATACAGGAGAATGGCATCCTAACACCGGAAAATAACGCGTCTCCTTCGTCAAAAGGGAAATTTGGAATTTTCCATAAAGAAGCTGCGAAAAAGGAAGCGGAAAGCAATGTAGCACCGGGTTTTGCCATTCCTGGTGGGGGTTTTGCCATGCTAAAGACCGTACCGGAAAAAGAGGAAACTAGAACAGAAAAGCAGGAGAAAAAAACGCAAAAGGAAAAGTCGCAGAAAGAAAAAGGGGGAAGCCTGTTCAAATCGCTCCTTGTCGGAAAAAAAGAAAAAACGGCGGAGGAAAAGGCAGAACCGCTTCCGATGCCAGGCATTTCTCTGCCAGAGAAAGGTTTGACAAAACAGGAGAATTACGGAAACCAGAAAAATAGTTTTGGTGTGCCGGAAGAAAATCCATCCGGCGGATGGCACGGTACCGTGATGATGGGGGCGGGTTATGCTTCCGGCACGGTAATGATGGGGGCAGGGGAAGCACCTTATTTACTCTATCAAGGGCAGAAGGTTTCGCTGGAACATTTTCCGTTTACCATTGGAAAAGAAAACACGGATTTTATCATTGGGAAAAATGTGGTATCTCGGATGCATGCAAGCATAAACTGCCGGGAGGATGGGTATTTTGTGATGGATGAAAACTCCAAAAACCACACTTGGCTCAACGGAAAGCAGCTCTCACCTTATACCGAAACGCCGTTGCAGGACGGGGATACCTTGCGTTTGGCAAATGAGACCATGACATTCCATATCTAAATTGGCTAGGGAGGGGATGGGGATGCGCTATGCAATGCTTACCGATACCGGCAATGTGCGCACAAGGAATGAGGATCGTATGCTTGTGTGCAGAAAAAAATTAAAAGGGGTGCTGCTGCTTCTCGCGGCGGTTGCGGATGGGATGGGTGGCTTAAGCCACGGGGAGCAGGCAAGCAGTTATGTGACAGAAAAACTAAGACAGTGGTGGGAGATGGAAATCGAGGAGAAGGAAATCCCGCCGGACATCAACCGCATAAGCGATACCCTTGGCTTTGTAATTGAAAAAATACAGGCAGGGCTTTGCGGCCGGGCGCAGCAGCAGCATACGAACATGGGAACGACCCTGTCACTGATTTTTATTTTAGGGGATGCCTATATCATCAAACAGGTTGGTGACAGCAGGATTTACCTACTTGACAAAAAGCATCATTACCAATTGACTAAGGATCAGACCTGGTGCCAGCAGGAGGTGGATGCGGGGCGTATGAGTGCAGCAGAAGTGGCAGTACATAAAAAACGTCATGTGCTGACCAATGCGCTTGGTATAAAGGAAGGCTTTTTTGTGCAGGGAATGCAGGGGCAATTCCACAAAAAACAGCGCATCCTGCTGTGTTCCGACGGATATTACACCTATCTGGAACCAAAGGAACTTTATAGACATTTTGGGTGTAGTTTAAAACGGGCATTGGAGCGCTCGGGAAGAAGGATAAAAAAGGGGGCGGCAGAAGATAATTTTACTGCCATATTGATTGAATTATGAAGGAATTTGGTTTCGCTTTGCAATACTTATGCCTTGCCGTTATCCTTGGCGCTGCAGTCTGGCAGGATATCCGGACGAGGAAAATAAAAAATCAGGTTTGTGTCAGTGGGGTGTTGCTTGGTCTTGCGTCAGCGCTGATCCTGCCGGGGATGTATATCTTGGACGCGCTGGCCGGGTTTCTTGTCATGCTTGGTGTCGGGATGCTTTGTTGGAAATTCCATGTTTTCCGTGCCGGGGATGCAAAACTTTTATGTGCGGTCGGGAGCTTTACCGGTTGGAAAATGGGGATTAACTGCCTGCTCATTGCGGTGCTTCTTGGGGCGTTTTTGGGGCTTCCACTCGTTATTCTGCGGCTGAAAAAGGGGAAAGGCGGGCGCACGGCATTCCCCTTTTCTGTGGCAATCGCCGCAGGGTGTGTATTTGGGCTGATATTCGGATATTTGTGGGAATTGATAGAATTTATGTGAAAAATAGCTGTTGCAAAAGGAAAATCAGGTATGGGGGAAATCCCATAGGAAAGAGGAATCAATATGCTTCATCTGACACAGGGTGAAATATTTTTATATTTTGGCATTACCATGTTGGCTTTTGCTGTGGTTTCGGCAATTACCTGCATTATCATATTTACGGTAACGGGAAAACAGATCCGACGGAAACTGGAACAGGAATACGGAAAGAAACACATATAAAAAATCTGGTTATGATAGCGCTATCCATACCTTGTTTTTTGGGTGGATTGCCCGGATAAAAAGATTTCGTATGGGAAAAAGGAGGCGTACCGGATGCAGCAGGAAGTTGCAGGGCTATATGAAATAGAAAAGAAGGTTGGGGAAGGCGGAGGCGGTGTCGTATATCTTGGACAACATATACGCCTAAAAAAATCAATCGTATTAAAAGCGGATAAACGGAAACTAAATGTTGGGGAAGCCGCACTGCGGCGCGAAGTGGATCTGTTAAAAAACCTGAACCAGACCTATATTCCACAAGTTTATGATTATGTGGAAGAGGGCGATACGGTCTATACCGTAATGGACTATATCGAAGGAGAGAGCCTTGATAAACGGATCGCGCGTGGCGCGCTGCCGTCGCAGGCGGAATTGGTGCAGTGGGCATGCCAGTTATTAGAGGCTTTGGTTTACTTGCATACGAGGCCGCCCCACGGAATCCTCCACGGTGATATCAAGCCAGCCAATATCATGCAAAGACCAAACGGGGATATTTGCCTGATCGATTTTAATATCGCCCTGGCTCTTGGTGAGGATGGTGCGGTCAAGGTAGGCTTTAGCCGTGGCTATGCCTCCCCGGAGCATTATGGGGCGGATTATATCCGGGAAAATCGTTCAGCGGCTGTTGGTTCGGATTCCCTAACGACGAATTTGAAAAAAAGATGGGGAAGGAAAAAAAGTGCAGGTAAAAAGAAACAGCAGCAAGACCAGCCTGATACAAGAATACAGGGTCGGTCGGAAACCGTTGTAACTGATGAAACCGAAACAGATGACGCAACAGAACAGTTAACCGAAACTAATATAGCAGAAACGGAAACAATAAATGCAACAGAAACCGAGACGGAAAATGCAACAGAACTGATATCAGAAACCGAAAAACATACCCCATTCCAAACGGCGCAAAAAGACAGCAACGTTTTATCCGCTTCCAAAAATTCCACCAGCACGACCCAAAAAGGGAAAAAACTTCTTCTTGACGCTCGTTCCGACATTTACTGCCTTGGTGCGACCCTTTACCATCTGATTTCCGGAAAGCGCCCAGAATCGGACGCGCGGAAGGTCATGCCGCTCGAACCGGAAATTTGTAGTCCTGCAATTTCGGCAATCCTGCAAAAAGCAATGGCACCACACCCACAGGATCGCTACCAGAGTGCGCAGGAGATGTTGGATGCATTCTGCCTTTTACATAAAACCGACCCGCGCGCGGTAAGACACCGCAGGCGCATATTGATATCGGCAGCAGTACTTTCAGGGATATTCCTGCTTGGCAGTGCGGCCACATTGATCGGGATGCGGCAGATGGAGCAGCGCCAGCACGCGCTTGTGCTTGCGGAATATTCCGCCAATGCACTTTCACAGGGCAATGTGGCAGAAGCGGTAGGAAAAGCATTGGAAGCAATTCCACGGAAAAAAAATATTTTTAATGCTCCGGTAACGTCACAGGCGCAAAAAGCCCTGACGGATGCACTTGGTGTCTATCATCTTTTTGCAGGTTTTACCGTGGTAGACAATCTCCCCCTCCCCGGTGCACCCTTTGATTTTTCCGTTTCCCCGCAGGGTAAACGTGTGGCAGTTGTGTATGCCTATGAAGCGGCGGTTTTTGATTTGGAAACCGGGAAAAAATGTGCGGCATTTCCAATAAAAGCATCTGCGCTTTCGGATTGTTTGTTTTTGGATGAATCCCACATCGTATATGCGGGGGAAAGCGGTGTCTGCGCCCGTGATGTGGAAACGGGGAACATTTTGTGGACAGGGGAGGAAGCAAATATATTATCAGTTTCCGCCGACCGTAAGATCATTGCAGCAGTCAAT
>CAYMGZ010000236.1:0-5165 GCA_964390095.1 uncultured Lachnospiraceae bacterium
AAAGCCAGAGCCACTGAAACATCGTCCCGGATATTCCAGACGGATTGATGAAAAAAATCGTTTGGTGTACGATATTGACGAATTGCAGAATATTAAAATCATATCATGCAGAGGACATTATGATGATTGAGGCGAAATAAAAGAATTATAAAGGTTTAGTCTGTGACTTACGATGAATTGTAGGATTAAGAAACTTTTGATTTTCGCAAGGGAGATTTGTTATGAGAAAATTCCGGGGCGGATCCCAAAATTTGGTATCCGTCCCGGAAATTTTTATGTCTTTTGTATCCGTTCCGTAAGTTTTTTTGTCAGCCATTTGCCACAAACTGGAACCATTTAAAATCAAAATCACATCCCGGCAGGAAAACAAAGGTCACTTTATGGCAGCCTTTTACGGAATCAAGCGCGAATTCCTGTACGGTATCGTCCTCTGCGTGGGAAAATTCCGCGATCTGCTTGATTTCTGTTCCGTCTTCGCCGGCAAAGCGTACATGGATTGTATTTTTTGCAAGCGGCGTGCGCCCGCAGATAAGGAGCTTTGTAAAGCCGGTTTCCCCGAAATCCATGTTGTCATATTCAAGGGATACGTTGTTCCCGATCCCGGTGATTGCGTCTTCCCCCACGGTGAAGGTATCGCCGTAAATGCGGTTGTTTTCGAGCGCGGACAGTTTGGCAAACGCCTTGCTTGGCGCGGTAAAGACAAAGCCCTTGACATGGATTTTATTGTGTGCGGTAAAGCAGATGGTCGTCAGGCCTTTGACGCGGCGGTTTAAGTGGAAGGTTTCTTCCTGGTACACGTTCCAGATGGAAGGCTTTTGGTAAATGGCATCCGCAAGCAGGCTGCAGCCTTCCTCCCCCGGAATCCCTTCCCAGATCTGGATCGGGTACGGCGCACCGTCGAGGGCAAAGATTGGCACGGTGACTTCGTCCGAGCCGAAATCACCAAAATCCACATTTTTAAACCCGAAGGTGGTCTTTGCATCGCGCTGTGTGGCAATCCCGCGCTCGTTGCCACTTGTGAGCGTGCCGATGGCGACATCATAAAGTCCGGCGGACACAAACTGGTACGGGTTGATGGAAGTGCTCCCGAACCCTGTTGCCATAAAGACAAGCTGGGAGATGATGCGTATTTTATCCGTGTTGTTTTTGGTCATGCAGCGGACGCAAAATCTGCCATTGCCCCGCACTGTCACAGTGGCTTTGTTCCCGGAGACGATAAGGGTCGCGAGGTTGGAGTCAATGCCGGTGTCGGTCGTGATTTTCCAGATTAGTTCTGCAGGGGTGGAATTTTCCGGAAGAGGTTTTGCGGTGATGGTAAATGTTTTCTTTTCAGGGTAAAGAAACAAGCCATTGTCGGCGGTCAGCTTTTCATTTTCCGGGAAGAAAAGCAGGTCATCGTCGGCGGTCAGTTTTTTATTTCCCGAAAAGAAAAGCAGGTCATTGTCGGTAGTCAGTTCCAGTTTGCGGATCGGGATATTTGCAGAGGTGCAGGCAGTGTCCGCCCCCGCAAAATCTTGCTTGTTTGTGGCGGCAAGGCTTCCCGCCGGGAGAAAGGAAGCCCCCGCCCCGGTCACGGAAAGCAGCATGGCATCCTTTGGCATGCGGGTGCCGGTTTCCTCCTGCTCGCGTTCCTCCTGTGGTGTCAGCGCCCTTGCGTGCAGTGTGGTTTCGGCCGGGGGAAGCCCCGTGGCGCTCACCTGCACATGGATATCCCCGCCATCAAGCCCTGCGCCGATGATGGCGAGGAGTTTGCCGGAGAACAGGCGGCGGCTTGTACATTTATACTGTTCAAAATCCGTGCTGTCGCCATTGTCAAGCCCAACCAGCCGCCCCACACCGGTGACGGAAACATTCACGCGCGTGTTGGCGTTTTCTACCGGGTTCCCGTCCACGTCCACGGCGGAGATTGTAAGGAAGATCAGATCCCTGCCGTCGGCGCAAAGGGTATCGCGGTCGGCGGTCAGGACGAGGGCAGCGGCATCGCCAAAGGAGGTATGGCAGTCGGTGGCGATGCAGGCACCGTTTTCATCGTAAGCACACGCGCGGATCGTTCCTTCCTGATACGGAATGATCCAGTGCGCAAGCAGGTCTTCGTGTCCGTTTTTATGGTCAATCATATGGGTACCATAAGATTTCCCGTTGACAAATAATTCCACCATCGGTGCGTTAGAGCAGACTAACACATCAATCGGCTGCCACTTGTTGAAATCCCAGTATGGGAATAAATGTACCATTGGTGCTTTTTTGTAATCCGTCCACTCCGCCTTAAAAATGTAGAAGGAATCTTTTGCAAAGCCCGCCGTGTCGATCTGCCCGAAGTAGGAGTTTTTCGTGTGGTACGGGGTCGGTTCGCCGATATAGTCAAAGCCCGTCCAGATAAACTGCCCGGCGCTGTAGGGGGTGTCGCGGTCGTCGGTGATGCAGGCGAGGGTGTTTTTTGCGCCCCAGCTTGTGGAACTGTTGCCGAGGGAGGAACACTGCTCGTCGTCGTCCGCGAGGATGGATTTTTCATACGGGAAATGGTAAATGCCGCGGCTTTGTACGACGGAAGCTGTCTCGCTGCCATAGATGATCCAGTCCGGATGCTTTTTGTGGTGCTCATCATAATAGTGCTCGGAATAATTGTATCCGGCATATTTTACGATATCCGCGCAGGCCTGCCCCCCTGCCCATGGCATGTAGTTCGAGCCGATTGTGATCGGCGCGTTGCCTTTCGGGTCATTTTCGCGCACATAGTCGCAGAGGCGGCGTGTGATCTCCTCCCCATGCGCGTCCGCGTGCGTGTCGTAGATTTCATTGCCGATGCTCCACAGAATGACGCTGACATGGTTGCGGTCGCGCCGAATCCAGGAGGCCACATCGCGGCGGCTCCACTCTTTAAAAAAGCGTGCGTAATCGTAGGTGGTTTTCGGGTGTTCCCACATGTCAAAGGCCTCGGAGTCGATCAGGAAGCCCATTTCATCCGCAAGTTCCATCAGTTCGGTGGCAGGCATGTTGTGCGAGGTGCGGATGGCGTTGACCCCCATTTCCTTCAGGAGGGTTAACTTGCGGCGCAGGGCGGTTTTGTTGACGGCGGAGCCGAGCGCCCCGAGGTCGTGGTGCTCGCAGGCACCGTTTAGGCGCAGTTTGCGCCCGTTGAGCAAAAAACCTTCCCCCGGGGTGAATTCCTTGGTGCAAAAACCGATGCGGCAGGAGGCGGTGTCAATGGTTTCCCCATTTAGGAGCAGTTCGCTGGTTAAAGTGTAGAGTGTCGGCGAAGTGATATCCCAGAGGGAGGGGTCGGCAACTGGGAGCGTCTGGGTATTGGTAAATACACGGATGTTTTTGTTTTCATACGGGCAGAAAGCGTCCGCCGGGGAAAATGTGCCGTCCATTGCGCCGGAGAGCAGCGTGCCGTCCGCGCGCGTGATCTGGTGGCGGATGGAGAATGCCGTCTGGTCAATATGTTCCGGGAAGATTGCCGCCGCGTCGATTGCGACCGTCCATTGGCCGTCGTTTTTTCGGACGGCGGTGTAGATGCCATCCGTGTAAAAACGGGCGGCATTTTTTATGGAAAGCCAGACGTTGCGGTAGATCCCGGCCCCGGAGTACCAGCGGGAATTCGGGCTTTGGTGGACGACGCGCACGATGATTTCGTTTTCCCCGTCGGTCAGGTAGGGCGTAAGGTCGAGGGTGAAGCTGGAGTAGCCGTATTTCCAAGTGAAGGCTTCCACGCCGTTGATGTAGATGGTGGAATCCATGTAAATGCCTTCAAAGGTCAAAAAGGCGTGGAAGCCGTCCGGGAGGCAGATGGTTTCCTTTTGGGTGGCAGGGGGCGGGGTGGCAGGTCCCATGACGCAGGAGAAGCGTTTGCGGTACCAGCCTTCACCTGTCTGGTAGAGGTCGTGGGAGTTGAAGATGAGCCAGTCGTGTGGGATCTCGATTGGGGAAAAGTTGTTGTTGTTGTCTGTTATGGCGGTCAGGGGGGTGCCGAGTGGTTTTTGGCAGAATTCCCAGCCGAAGTTGAATAGGGTGCGATGCATGGGTAGGTACCTTTTTCCTTTCTTTTTTTGGTGGTGGTGGACTGGTGTTTGGGTTGTCTTGGTTGAGGTTATGCCATTGTTCTCCGGACATGGTTCTTTCCGGGGGATGCGCAGCTCACCGAGGGAATTGTCTTCCTTTGTTGGACGGCGAACCGATGCGGGTATAACCTTTGTTGATTTTATGCCTTGTCGTGCCACGGGGTTTTGGTGGGCTTCGCGCAAGTTACGGCAAAGCCGGGAAAATCGGAGATTTTCCCGGCTCGCGTTGCTCGCGGCGGTAGGGGAAAAGCCGGAGTGCTGGAAACGAAAAGCACGTTTCCGCGCTCCGGCTTTCCCCCTACCTTGCTTTGCCTTCGCGCACATTATACCACAATTTGTTGTGGATGGGAAGAAATTTTACCCGGATTTTACATAACGTGTATTTTTATTTTACATACTAAGGATAAGATGGCATTGTGATTTGTATTGGTATATTTAAAATAGTATGGGCTTATATCGTATTCCTGCGCTGATTTGCCGTCCGACTAAAACTGCACCTGCGGTGCAAAGGACATTTTTTTTGGCGAACCGTGTGCATGCCCGGCAGGGAAAGCGCATTCATGCGCTTATCATGTGGGGGGATGCTACTGTCTGGGTACGATGCGGAAAGAGGGGAGAAAGATGAGCGTATTTGATTTGTTGACGATGTTTGGAGGGCTGGCATTTTTTCTTTATGGGATGAACCGTATGGAGGAGGGGCTTTCGAAGCTTTCCGGCGGCAGGTTGGAACAGCTTCTGGAAAAGTTTACCAGTGGGAAACTGCGCGCCGTGGCGCTTGGGGCGGTGGTGACGGCCCTGATCCAGTCGTCTTCCGCGACGACGGTCATGACGGTAGGCCTGGTAAATTCCGGGCTTTTACAGCTTCGGCAGGCTGTGGGCATCATTATGGGCGCAAACATTGGAACAACGGTGACCTCGTGGATTTTGAGCCTGGCGGGGCTTGAGGGTGGGAATTTCCTTGTGAAGATGTTAAAACCAACCGCTTTTTCCCCGGTGCTTGCGGTGGTCGGCATCGGTTTTTTGATGTTTTCCAAAAAGGAAAGGCGGCATAACCTTGGTACAATCTTTATTGGTTTCGCACTGCTGATGTTTGGGATGGACACG
>CAYMGZ010000237.1:0-303 GCA_964390095.1 uncultured Lachnospiraceae bacterium
AAATGTAAGAAAGGCATTGACAAATAACTGTATTAATCATATAATACAGTTATAGAACCGTATTACACAACTAATACAGACCGGCAGGGGATAACCCATGTCAAAACTCTTTACAGGCATGTTGCCACCCGTTGGCAGCGAATGAGAGGAACGATGATATCATTTGATTGTTTTACATTAACGGATGGATTGCCGATTTATCTACAGATCATCCAGTATATCAAGCGCGGGATCGCAGCAGGCAACATTGGCAACAAAGAGGAAGTACCCTCTCGCAGGGTATTGTCGGCGCTGCTCGGCGTG
>CAYMGZ010000237.1:313-5137 GCA_964390095.1 uncultured Lachnospiraceae bacterium
GAATACGATCCAGAAGGCATATCATATGCTGGAAGAGGAAGGAATCATCGTCTCGCGCCCCGGCGCAAAAAGCTATACCTGCGCGGACGAAAAGATGGTGGGGCACATCCGCGCACAGCTGCTGCGCGCGGACACCGGGCAATGGGTGGGTGCCATGCAGCAGCTTGGCATAACAAAAGAATCCGCGTTTGCATTGGCGGAGAGTATCTGGGCAGAATCTATGGATACCAAAAAATCCACGGATATGGAAAAATAATTTTAGGGGGTGAGTTTTTATGGAGGAAAAAATAGAAATTGCAGTGCAGGATGCTGATGGGCATTCTTCCAACGAAAATAAGGGGAAAATCGTCAAACCTGCCTGCAGCAAGCACCCGGAAACATCCGCGGACCAAGCCGGCAGACCCTTGTTCTCATTCTGGGCGCTTCTGGCAAAAAGCAGTATTTATAGGGTAGCAACGGTGCTTGGCGCAATGATACTGACGGAAATGATCCTATTTTTCGCGAGTGGCCAAAAAAGTAATGGGGTCAGCGAAGCATTTTTTAACCGCGTGGTTTCCGTGGTCTTTATGGGCGCGCTCGGACTTGTTTTTTTCCTCCTGATGCATATCGAGCAGGAAATGGGTGCCAAGGCACAGTACACCTTACGGCGTTTCCGGCTTTCCGGCGCAGGGATTTTTTTCACCGAGGTGTTTTACAACCTGCTCTGCCTGATCCTTGTTTTTGTGGCACAGGTCTGGCTTTCCATCGGAATGCTCCAAATAGGGGGCAGCCATTTGGAACAAAATATTTTCCTTGCATTTTACCGCATTGATTTTTTGCATTCCCTGTTGCCGATGGCGGACGGGGAACGGTGGTTCCGCAATATCCTGTTGATTTTTTCTTTTTCGTTGGGAACGGCATGCGGCTTTGGGAAAAGGGATTATGTACTGCCCTCACTTACCCTTGTGTGGACCATATGCTGGTTTGTCCATCCGATTGGAAGAAGTTTTGGGGATTTTGCATGTAATATTTTATATATCCTTGGGATATTGTCAGGTTTCCGGCGCGCGTGGGAGCTGCAAAGGCTTGAAGCGGTGGAACCCGCATAAAGCACAGGTAGACCGGAAAGAAGATCGGGCAAAGGAAGGGCAGTGCAGATGTTGCGAAGGGATATTATACCGGGGAAATTTTTCCCGCCGGGATACGATTATGAAAAAGAACAAAATACCGCGCTGTTTTTGCTTTTGGTTGGCGCGGGGCTGAGCGTCCAATATTATTGGAAACTTTATCTTGCGGTGGAGGATTTATATATCCACCGTGACGGCAAGATTTTATTGTGGGAGCATGCCACCGCACAATCGTTTGAGACGCTGGTGGCACACCACTGGATATTTTATATGCCTTTTTTCCTGTTTTTGTCCGCGATGGCAATCAACCATTATTTATATTATTGTTCCGCGGGGAAATGCCTTTATCTGATGTACCGGCTGCCTCAGAAAGGGGTACTGTTAAAAAGCTGCGTACAAGTTCCTGTTTTTTGCATGGTGGCAGGATCGTTTTTGATAGAATTTCTTTATCTGCTTTATTATATTGTGTATCTGCTGATGGTTCCCGGACAGTGCATACCATAATATAATGGAACTTAAAACAGCATGTTCCCTCCCAGTGCCGGTTTCGGTTTCCGGGAGGCACGAGCAGAAACCGAAACACCCGTTTTTGGGTACTGGGAGGGAACATGCGGAACTTATAATAGGAGCTTATCTATGTTAGAAGTCAGGAATGTCAAAAAAATATACTACAACAAAACCGGTGCCACACGCGCCCTGAACGAAGTCTCCCTAACCCTCCAAAATGGCGAGATTGTTGGGCTGTTTGGCGAAAACGGGGCGGGAAAATCCACGCTTTTAAAAAGCATCCTCGGATTTTTAAACTACGATGGCGAAATTCTTTTGGACGGGCAAAAAATCAGCAAGGGCAACATTGCCCGCCTCTCTTTCGCCACCTGCGAGCATTCCTTTTTCCCAAACCTGACCCCAATTGATCACAGGGAATTTTACGAACGGCATTTTAATACTTTCCGGGAAAAAAGGTTTGAGGGGCTGATGAAATTTTTTGGGCTCCCCATGCAAAAAGCGTTAAAAACCTTTTCCACCGGGCAGAAAAACCAGTTTGAGGTTATTATGGCACTCTGCCAAGGGGCGGATTATATTTTGATGGATGAGCCGTTTGCCGGGAACGATGTATTTAACCGGGAGGATTTTTACAAACTTCTCCTTGGTATTTTAGAGCCGACGGAAACAATTTTTCTTTCCACACACCTGATCGAGGAAGTGGAACATTTTATCGGGCGCGCCGTGCTTTTGCGCAAGGGGGAAGTGATTGGGGATATGTCCGTCCTCGCGCTGGAAGAACAGGGGAAAAGTCTGATGGATTATGTGAGGGAAACTTACGGATACCGCCCGCAGCGGGTGAGCGAGGCACTCGACGGGATTGTGGGGGATGAATTATGAAAAAAAGTTTGATTTTATTTTTTGTTTTGGCCGCACTTGCATTGTTTTCCCTGCCGGTTGCGCTCCTTTTGGCGCAAAGCCAGAAAGAGAACATTACGGTCACGGAGGAAGTATTATCCGGGAATCCTGATGCGGCGGCAGGAGTGACGCTTGTGATGCCCTCCCACTGGGACGGGCATCTGCTCTGGGATACGGAGTACACCATTGGCAATGCGGAAAGCACACGCAGCAAATTCCATTTTTCCGCGCAAGGCGTTTCATGGGGCTGGGAATGGGAAAAAAGCGCAGAGCTTTTCTTTAGTGACAGTGAGGACATCCCGGATTGGGATTTGGATTTGGCCCGCTCCATCCCGGAATTTATTTATCCCAAAATTGCCACGGCGCTGAGCAGGAAAATCGGGGAGGAATCCGTGACGGAAACTTTTCGAATCGGGGATTTTTACGATATTTACCCGGTTACTTTCCGCATCAATGGCTGTTCTGTAAATTACGGTTTTTACCAGAATGCCTGTCGTCATTTAACCGATTTTTTCCGCATTCCAACCGGGGATGAGCTTTTTGAAGTCACGGGATGGAAAGGTGGTTATATGGGAGAAAAATATTATTTTAAGGGGAAAAAAGTTGTAAATGAGGATGATGTATCCATCGTAAATGCGTCCGCTTTTGGTGAAACAGGATTTTATTATACTTACTGCCTGCAAAACCCAACGAACATGGAATGTGTGGAGCGCGGGCAAAACCGTGGGATTTTCTTTTTCCCGTACATGAAAAAGGACGGGGATTTCATTACTGTGGAGCTGGAGAAGGTGGTAAATCTTTGTGAATTTCCAAGCGATACGGTTCCGCTGCAGATGAAACTGGATGAGAGGGAAGAAGTTTTGTTTTTGGCGGCACGGGAAAAGGAAGCGGATTGTCTTTTGGTTTATCATTTAAAAGAGGAACCTATTTTGCAGGAAAAAATATTGTTAAGCCAGACGGCGCATTCCGGCAGTTTCTGCCAAATGCAGTTTATAGAAGGGGGGATTTTATTTACCTGGAATGATAATTATTTTTCCTTTGTCGCAGGGGAAAACGGGGAATACCGACATTTTTACAGCGGTTTTTTCCCGGAAACTTTTGCGGGGGAAAATATGCAAAATCCTTTTCCAAGGGAAAACGCCTGCCTTTTTGACGGCAACCGGCTTGTTATTTCTGCGTTTGAGGATTGGGACCATTTATCCGTGCAGTTGCTTGTCTGTGATGGGGATGGGGTGCTTTACCACGGGCGCTACCAGAGCAGCCAAGATGCGGGAAACGACCCCCGTTTTACGGCGGGATCTATTGCGCCGCAGGGTGCCAGGATATGGGCACCGCGCAGCGCTTGGTCGTCCAATGCCAAAGATCAGGTCATTGCCCCATTAGAACTTAAGATAAAATAGTGCGGCAAAATTCGGTCAGTTTTTTTGCGGCTTTGATGTGTGTTGTCTCGCTCGGATGCCAGTCGGCGGCGATGCCGTCTTCCTCCTTCTGCCCGTCGAATTCAAGGTAATGGACATGGGAGTCGCCCCCTGCGCGCAGTTCCCCGACCATGTGTGCGACTACCGGGCAGAGCGTGCGCACCATGAGCCCCAAGCAGCACACAATTTCCACATCGCCATAATTTTCGCGCACTTTGCGGTACAGCCCCCGGTACGCATCCACAAAGGCCGCTTCCCGTTCCGGCTTCCCCCTTGTATAACTGTCATCGTTTGTCCCGAGATGGATCACGACGAGGTCAGGCAAAAAACGTCCGGCATCCCAATATTCCGGCGCGATTTTTAAGCGCTCACTCACGGTATATGCCGTGTATGGGTAAATTTGCGGTATTAGTATTGTTTCGTCTGGTTCTTCGCGTTCCGGTGGAATCCAGTCCGTGATCAGGCCAATGCCGCTCCATGATACCAGCTGGTAATCTGCACCAAGCGCGCGCGCCGTGCACAGGGCATAATTTTTATAAGGGTTCTCCTGTGGTGTGTTAAACACGTCCACGTTCCAGACACCTTCGATGCCATAGCCGCAGGTGATGGAATCCCCGATGAATTCAATTTTGTGCTTTTTGTCCGGCAATGGGCGCAGGGCTGCGGTATCATCCACGAGCAGATAACGGATACCCATCGCACCGAATGCGATTTCAGAATATTTTACGATGCGGACTGCGATCTCGCGCGGGAGGGATTCCGGCGGGATACCTTTCCCTGCCGCATAGGACGCGCGGTCAAAAAGCTCGTATTCCGCTTCCGCTTCTTTTAGCGGGATGCGCTTCCATGGGGTCTCATCCTCCCCGATGAATACGCCCGCGTAGCCCTCACGCCCTTCT
>CAYMGZ010000238.1:0-5125 GCA_964390095.1 uncultured Lachnospiraceae bacterium
TATGGGGAGTATTTTATTGATTTTATGAAGGCGATGGAGATGGAGGAAGAGACGGATGTTTTGGAAACGGTTGGGATAAAGGGGGAAATGGCAGGACATGCGATCTGTTTCCAGGAGGTTTCCTTTACCTATCCGGGAATGAAAACGAAGGCTTTGGACAGGGTATCCGTGGAGATACCCTTAAAGGGGAGCATTTCCATCGTTGGACGGAACGGTTCCGGTAAGTCAACGTTTATTAAGCTGCTTTTGAGGCTGTATCAGCCGGATGAGGGCAGGATATTTCTGGACGGCGTGGATATCTGGAAGGTTCCCTTGGAAAAGTACAGGCAGCAGGTGACGGCGGTGTTTCAGGATTATTATATTTTTGCCCTTAACATCAGGGAAAACATAACGGTTACGGGGCAGGATGATGGAAAAATATGGGAGGCACTAAGAAAGGCAGGTGTGGAGGACACCGTCCGAAAACTTCCAAAAAAGTTGGATACCCCGTTGTTTGGCAATTATCATGCGGATGGGATCGATCTGTCAGGCGGGGAAAAGCAAAAGCTGGCAATTGCCCGGATGTTGTACAAAGATAGTGAGGTTATGGTACTGGATGAGCCGACCGCAGCGCTTGACCCACGGTCGGAATTGGAAATTTATGAGCAGGTCCATGGAATGGCAAAGGAAAAAACCATTTTGTACATATCGCACCGGATGTCAAGCTGCCACTTTTCCGATATGATCCTGGTGATGGAAGATGGCCGGATAAAGGAGCAGGGAACACATGCCAAGCTGATGGAGAACCGTCAGTTATATTATCAAATGTATCAGGCGCAGGCAAAAATGTATAGGGGAGGCGAGGCGGTATGAAAAAACAACTGTCAGGTATCGGGAAAGCTTTTCGTATTGTGTGGGATGCGGACAAAATATATCCTTATCTTTTGCTGATGCGTTCTTTGGCTGCGTCAGTTGCCCCGCTGTACACTTCCGTCTGCGTGAGCCGCTTAATAAACGAGCTGGCGGGGGAGAGGCGGATGGGTTCCATTATCCTTATTTTTTCCCTGCTGTTGTCCGGTATTTTGCTGCTTAAGGCATTGGATGCGTGGCTTGAGTGGCAGTGCTCTTACCGGTACATGCGCATGCAGGATGTCTTTACCGTGAAAAACAGCAAAAAGGCCATGAAGATGGAATATCCGGCAACGGAAAGCTCGGAGGTGGCAGATTTATATGTCAATGCATGGAAGGCAAATATGTCACCGGGGGCAATTCTGGAACAAACCTTTTTCGTGTTTGGTGGGGCAGTGCAGATTCTGGGCTGTGTGGGGATTATTTTGCGTCTGGGACCCGTTTTGCTTGGCATTGTGGTAATGTTTATAGCGCTGTACTGTTTTTTGGATTACCGGATGGGCATCCGGAAAAGAACATGTGAGACGGAGGCTGTGCCGTTGAACCGGGCCATCAGCTATACGCGCCAGTGTATGGGGGACGTGTCCTGTGCAAAGGATATCCGCCTGTATTATCCCGGATTTTTTTTCCTTGACAGGCTTGGTTGGTATCAGAAACAAAGAATTGATAAAGAAAAGTCACAGGAGGATTATTGTGGGCGGGTGCTGTCACTGCAGGCAGTCCTTAAGATGTTGCAGACTTTGATCTTGTATACCGTGTTGATTTATCGCTTCCTGCGGGGCGGGATCGAGATCGGTTACTTTTCCTTGGCCGTTTCGTCGATTGGGATTTTTATGGGGGCGGTAAAAAAGATCTCCGCAGCCTGGAACCAAGTCATAAAGAATGTCGTTTTCCTGGATGATCTGGAACGTTTTCGCAGCCTGCCGGAACGGTTTGGCGGGGATGGGGAGTTATCGGGGGAAATGTTGCATATAGAGTTTAGGGATGTCTGGTTTCGTTATCCCGGGGCAAAAAAGTATTCGCTGGAGGCGGTGAATGTAACCCTGAACAAGGGGGAAATTATGACGGTTGTCGGGGAAAACGGTTCCGGCAAGACAACGTTTGTTAAGTTGCTTTTGGGGTTGTACCGGCCGACCAGGGGGGAAATTTTGCTAAACGGCATAGAGATCGACAAATTTTCAGACGAAGAGTACAGGAAGATTTTTGCACCCGTGTTCCAAGATTATCAGCTGTTTGCCTATACCTTGAGGGAGAACCTTGTATTTGACGGGGAGTACCACGAGGCGGAGGCGGAAGCACTTTTTGCAGAGCTTGGTCTGGACAAAAAAATCAACGGCCTGCCGGATGGGGTAGAACAGTATGTGGGAAAGGGCTATGAGAAAAGCGGGGTGGATTTTTCGGGAGGGGAGAGGCAGAAGATTGCCATTGCAAGGGCATTGTTAAAGGGCAGCGCCTGTGTGGTGCTCGATGAGCCTACCGCGGCGTTAGACCCCATTGCCGAGATGGAGCTTTACAGGCAGATCAATAGGCTGGCAGGGGAGAAGTCCTGCGTGTTTATCACGCACCGGCTGGCGGGCGTGCGTTTCAGCAGCCGGATATTGTATTTTGAAAATGGGCGTATTGCGGAACAGGGAAGCTGCCAGAATCTCTTGGAAAAGAAAGGGAAATTTTATGAATTTTATCAGCTACAGGCGCAGATGTATTAGCCGTTTAAACCAAAAGCATATCCGGATGGTTTGTGGCATACCATGACCATGGGTGAAAACCAAAAAAAATCATTTTGCCCCTTGACAAATCGCCGGTTTCGAAATATACTAGTTCTTGTCAGGAAAATTTGGGGATATAGCTCAGCTGGGAGAGCGATACGTTCGCAACGTATAGGTCGTGGGTTCGAGTCCCATTATCTCCATGGCAGAAAGCAGCCGCAAGCCCGAAGGTTTGGAAGGAAAACCGGGGTTGGGGCTGTTTTTGGTGTGCCCGTGACGGCAAATAAAACTTGACATTTTCCTGTTTTTGGAGTATAATAGAAAGAACAAATGTTCGATTCTGCATAAGGAGGAAAGATACGGCTATGGCGGGGAAAAAATCCAACGGGCAGAAGAGTGCCCAGAAGAAAAGTGAAGTACATATGGACCGGGTGAGGATGAAAAAGTGGCTGCTCCTGATCGGCAGCATGATTGCGATCATGTTTTTGGCGGCGCTGCTTTCGGGTAAGAAACTTCCGTTTGATGCCATACTGCGGGAGGTGTTTGCGGAGTTTGGGCTGATCGATGATTTGCAGACGGCGGACGTGGAAGGGGAACTTGTTGTGACTTTCCTTGATGTCGGGCAGGCGGACTGTACGATCCTGCAATGCGGGGAACATGCGATGATGATCGACGGGGGAAGCCGTGGTGATGCCGCGGAAGTGATCGAGGCGGCAAAAGGGCTTGGGATTGGAAGGTTTGATTATATTGTCGCCACGCACAGCCATGAGGACCACATCGGTGGCCTTCCGAAGGTCATCCGGGCTTTTGAGGTGGATGCGGTTGTTTTCCGGGACGAGAAGAACCAGGACAGCAAAATCTATGCGGATTTTAAGGATGCGGTGAAGGAGAGCGGTGCGGATGTCATCGTGCCAAAACCTGGTGTTTCCTTCGAATTTGGGGAAGCACTGGTGGAGATTTTTGCACCGCAGGAAATAGAATATGACGACACAAACAATTATTCGGCAGCGCTCGTGGTGACGTTTGGGAAGGAAAAATTCTTCTTTACCGGCGATGCGGAGGAGGAGAGCGAAAAGCAGATGCTGGAGCTTGGCACGCTGCCCGACGTAGATGTTTTCCAGGCGGGGCACCATGGCAGTGAGACATCCAATTCGGAGGCATTTTTAAAGGTCGTAAACCCGGCGTATGCGGTGATCAGCTGTGGTGAGGGCAATAAGTACGGCCATCCGCACGCCGCGGTGATCGCGCGCTTTTTGGATATGGATATGCAGGTTTACCGGACGGATATGATGGGGACAATCACAATAAAGACAGACGGGAAGACACTTGATATTTCAACACAACAAAAAAATGCCGAATAAATCTGTTATTCCCGTAGAAAAATAAGAGGGAATCTCTTTGAAAATTTTTAAGAAATGAGGGCACTGGATTATGAAGACGATCAGTTTTTATGACACAAAACCATATGATAAGTATTTTTTTGAGAAACAGCAGGGGCAGTATGATTTCACGATCAATTTTTATGAGGAGAAATTGAATAAGCATACGGCGCGCATGGCAGAGGGGAGCGACGCGGTTGTGGCGTTCGTGAACGATACGCTGGATGCGCCGACCATAGACCGCCTTTACGGGTTGGGGATACGCGTGATCGGCATGCGCTGTGCCGGCTATAATAATATTGATTTCCACGCGGCAAAAGACCGGATCCGTATCCTGCGCGTTCCGGCTTATTCCCCTTACGCGGTGGCGGAGCACGCGATGGGGCTGGCCCTGATGCTCAACCGCAAGCTCCACCGCGCGTACAACCGCACGAGGGAATACAATTTCAGCCTGAACGGGCTGACCGGGTTTGATTTCCATGCAAAAACGATCGGGGTGATCGGTACGGGTAAGATCGGGCAGGCGTTCATCAATATCTGCCTTGGGTTTGGCATGCGCATCCTGGCTTTTGACCCGTATCCGGTGGAGCGCGACGGCGTGACCTATGTGGACTTGGACACTTTGTGCCGGGAGTCGAGCGTGATTTCGCTTCACTGCCCGCTGACGAAGGAGACCGAGCATATCATCAATGCGGATACGATTGCGAAGATGAAGGACGGGGTGATCCTGATCAATACGTCGCGTGGGGCGCTGATTGACAGCGAGGCGCTGCTTGAGGGGATCAAGGCACACAAGGTTGGCGCAGCGGGGCTTGACGTGTATGAGGAGGAGACGGACTTTTTCTATGAGGACCGTTCCGACCATATCATGCAGGATGATATCCTGGCGCGCCTGATTTCCATGCCGAATGTTGTCGTGACTTCGCATCAGGCTTTCCTGACGGCGGAGGCGCTCAGCAATATTGCCGAGGTGACACTGCGCAACTTGAACGATTATTTTACGGGGAAAGAGCTGGTAAATGAAGTAAAGCCCCAATGAAGTGTAAATGAACTGAGGGATTAGAGCAGTTTTTTGGTTGTAAGTTCATTCACATGGAAGTTTCAGGAATGAACCCGTGTGGGGGTTCATTCCCGAAAAGCTTTCGCTTTTTT
>CAYMGZ010000239.1:0-5123 GCA_964390095.1 uncultured Lachnospiraceae bacterium
ACGTTAAAAGATGCCTATTTCCCGACGGTGGATCCGAAAAACCCGTCGGAGCTTTCTGATGCGGAGCAGGAGCTGATGAAGATTTTGATCAATTCGTTCGGGCATAGCGGGAAACTTAAAAAGCATATCCGTTTCCTGCTTTCCAAGGGCTCAACTTACAAAGTCTGCAATGGGAACCTGCTGTTCCACGGCTGCATCCCGATGGATGCGGCGGGGGAGTTTACGGGCGTGACGATCGGCGGCGAAAGTTTTTGCGGGAAGGCGCTTTTGGATAAAATCAATTTGATGGTGAACCGCGCGTATTTTGCGAGGGAGGACGACGCGGATTACGAGCGGGATTTTATGTGGTACCTCTGGTGCGGCGCGGCCTCCCCGCTTTACGGCAAGGATAAACTGGCATTTTTTGAGCAGTATTTTATTGGGGATGAGGAATGCGGCAGGGAGCATTATAACGATTATTATAAATTTTCAGAGAGCGCTGGGATATGTAAGAAAATCCTCCGGCATTTTGGGATTGACGAGGAAAAGGGGCATATCATTAACGGGCATGTCCCGGTCAAGATCAAGGATGGGGAGAGCCCGGTCAAGGCGGATGGCAAGCTTTATGTGATTGACGGCGGAATATCAAAGGCGTACCAGAAGACAACGGGGATTGCGGGTTACACGCTGATTTATGATTCCCACAGTTTGAGCCTTGCGGAGCACAAGCCTTTTGTGGCGGGGATGAGCGGGCATACGCCGACCATCCGCGTGGTGGAGAAGTTGGAGAGCCGCGCGAACATTTCGGATACGGACAAGGGGGCGGAGCTTTTGGAGAGGATTGGGGATCTGCACGAGCTGCTTTGTGCGTACCGGAGCGGGGATATCAAAGAGAACAATTAATGGGATAGCCCCTTTTAGGGGCTATATATTCGGAAAAATAATAGGATGGAACGGGCTTGGTCGGAAACTTGTATGGAAGTGGGCTGATCAAGCCCTATTTTTATTTACACCAAAATATAATTACAAAAAGATTAGAAAAGTCCTAAATACTTGCCATAATTTTCTTATTATGGTAAAATACGGTATAATTTCGTCGAATGGACAGGAGAGTTTTATGGGCAATTATATGGTTCGGCAATATATCGGTAAAAATGTATATGATGCGTTTTTGGAGCGAATGCATTTTGTTTTTCAGGAGTTTGACAATGTCTTTGTTTCTTTTTCCGGGGGGAAGGACAGCGGGCTTTTGCTGAATATGGTATTGGACTTTAAAAAAAAGTATTACCCGGAGAGGGTCCTCGGGGTGTTCCACCAGGATTTTGAGGCGCAATATACCGTCACGTCGCAATATGTGGAGCGCACATTTGAGCGTTTGGAGCAGGAGGAAAATGTGGAAATTTACTGGGTCTGCCTGCCGATGGCAACGCGCACCTGCTTTTCAAGCTACCAGATGTTCTGGTATCCGTGGGATGACAGGAAACAGGAAATCTGGATCCGCCCGATGCCAAAGAAAAAGTATGTGATCAATATGCATAACAACCCAATCACAACTTACCGCTACCGTATGCACCAGGATGATCTGGCGAAGCAGTTTGGGCGCTGGTACCGCCTTTCGCACGGCAACCGGAAAACGGTGAGCCTGCTTGGTGTGCGCGCGGATGAATCTCTGCAGCGCTACAGCGGGATCATGAACAAAAAATATGGTTACAAAAACCTTTGTTGGATTACAAGGCAGTTCAAGGATACTTATGCGGCTTCGCCACTCTATGATTGGACCTTGGGTGATGTCTGGCATGCGAATGCCGTTTTTTCTTATGATTATAACAAGCTTTATGACCTTTATTATATGGCGGGCTTAAAGCCCAGCCAAATGCGGGTTGCGTCACCATTTAACGATTACGCGAAGGATAGCTTAAACCTTTACCGCGTGATCGACCCGGAAGTGTGGGCGCGGTTAGTGGGGCGCGTTAAGGGGGCGAATTTCGGGGCGATTTACGGGAAGACAAAGGCGATGGCATACCGCTCCCTCTCCCTGCCGAAGGGCCATACTTGGGAATCCTACACGAAATTTCTTTTGGATACGCTCCCTGCCAGGCTGCGGAGCAATTATGTAAAAAAATTCCAGACCTCGATCGAATTCTGGCACAAGACCGGCGGGGGATTGGAGGAAGAGACAATCAAGGAACTGACGGAGCACGGATACCATATCAAGCGCAACGGGGTATCAAATTATACGGTCATGAAAAATTCGCGCATTATCTTTCTGGACAATATCCCGGATGATACGGACGACATCAAATCAACCAGGATGTCCCGAGTTGGAAGAGGATGTGTTACTGTATTTTAAAAAACGACCACACCTGCCGTTTCATGGGTTTTGGGCTGACGAGGGAGCAACAGAGGCAGGTGAATTCCCTGAAGGAAAAATACAGACAGGTGGTGATCATGGATGGGATTTAAAAGTCCGGTTTACGAAATTGTCTCGGTTCCGATTGATAAGATTGAGCCGAACACCTACAACCCGAACGCGGTTGCCCCGCCGGAGCTTAAGCTTTTGTATGACAGCATCAAGGAGGACGGGTACACGATGCCCGTGGTATGCTATTATGATAAGGCGCGGGATAAGTATATTTTGGTGGACGGTTTCCACCGCTACCGGATCATGTTGGATTACCCGGATATTTATGAGCGCGAGGGCGGGAGGATGCCGGTCAGCATCATTGATAAGCCGCTTGACCACCGGATGGCGAGCACGATCCGCCACAACCGTGCCCGCGGCTCGCACGATGTGGACCTGATGAGCAACATTGTCAAGGAACTGCATGAACTTGGGCGCTCGGATGCCTGGATTTCGAGGCATCTGGGGATGGATAAGGATGAAATCCTGCGGCTCAAGCAGATCACGGGGCTGGCGGCGCTGTTTCAGGATGTGCAGTTTGGGATGGCATGGCAGCCGGCGGAAGAAACGTTGGATGGGATGGACCGGGTGGCGGCGGCACTGGAGGATGAGGAGACGGATGGGAGCGGGATGCCGGAAGGGGAGGCTTTCGGGGAAGGAGAAGGCGGGATGCCGGAAGGGGAGGTTTTCGGGGAAGGAGAAGGCGGGATGCCGGAAGGGGAGGCTTTTAGGGAAGGAGAAGGCAGGATGCCGGAAGGAGAAGGCGGAAAGTCTGAGCAGGAGGTATCCGGGGAAGAGGGGAGGGAAGGTTGGGAAATGAGGTGACCGGGGGAAGAAGGCAGGGGAAGGTCGGAAAACGAGGTGCCGGAAAATAGCCGCTACGGCTGCATTTTGCGGCACCCCTCCCGGTGCACGGGATGCGTATAAAAATATCCCGGATTTTTACATTTATGCCATGCCGTTCACCGTGCGGTATTTATACAGCATTTCCGCGTGGTTTTGTTCCTCCACTTGGATATCCGCCAAAAGTTTGCGCACCGGGGCTTCGGAAAAACGGAAAACATCCGAGTTATATTCGGAGGAAACGAGTTTTTCGGTCCCGATGCAGTCGGTCGCGAGGAAGTTGTCGAATTTCTTGTCTTCGCCCTGGTCGTTTGCGGAGTAAGTCGCTTTCGGCTCGTAATCACGCCCGGAGGAATCGTTGCAGTCGCAGGATGGTACCTGGCCATTTAATACCTGCCCTAACGCGTCATAATGCTTCTGCTCAAGGGTTTCGAGCTGGCCAAACAAATCCTTTAATACAGGGTCTTTTGCCTGTTCCTTATATCTGCGGTATTTTTCGATACAGTTTTTTTCCTGTGTCTGTAATTCGGAAATTGCGCTTGCCTCCGTCTGTTTTAAGATCATGGTTGAAACTCCTTTCGTTGCCTGTTTTATGTGAAAACAGGGTTAGTATGGGCAGGTTTTTACAGATTATTCTAGGTTAGGGGATGGTGGGTAGGGAAAAATAGTTATGGAAGGATTTTGAAAATAGCAGGGCAGGGAGTAACGGGAAGCGGGAAAAAGGTGAAATTGGGAAAAGAAGATTCGGAAAGGATGGAGTTGTGAAACTGGAATGACCAGAAAAGGTACCAGGGGGAGATTTAAAGGATGTTGGCGGCACCCGGCAGATGCCGAGGCACGGTTAAAAACTTCCGTGGCGATTTGCCGCGATTTAGAGCATGAAAACTTGGTCAGATGTCAAAGTTTTCGACTTCCGGGCCCGAAATTTTCTTCACTTTGAAGTCAGTAAATTTTCCAAGTCCTCTCGATGCTGATTATCTTCACATAAAAGCCCCTGTCTGCAATATTCATCTTTTTTGCTGATTTTTCCGGCATTATTAAGAGCCTGTGCGCACAACCAATAGTAATATGTTTTTTGCCCCAGTGCCGCTAATTGCTCCCACCATACTAATGAATTGTTCCACTCACCAAAATCAAAATAAAGTCCACCAAAATGTAGCAGGGCTTCCGGATTCGTCGGATCAGACACCAGAACACAGGTAAACCATTTAGCAGCTTGTGTAAAATACTCATTCACTTGACCCTGGGATATACTGTTCGTTTCTTGTTCCTTCCATTCTTTCCTGGATTTTGTCGCCTGTGTTTTGTAAAGTTTTGCATTATCCAAAAGTTTCCATATTCCAATCTTGTCAACGGTCACTTTTATAAAATGTTTTGCGTTATCACGGTCATACAGCGAATCCCCTTTGTAAGCTTCAAAAAAGTCCGACAGTGCTGCCTCATAATTCCCCTGGCTTAAATAACATTTTCCTCTCACCATAAAAACCCAAGGAATTTGTTCGATGGAAATGGAACGGTTTGCGTCCTGGATTGCGTTATCCAGCCTTCCTGTATTTTGTTCTATTTTTGCACGCCATCCATAAGATTTTGCTAAATTCGGGAATTTATCGCATACTTGGTTTGCTAAATCCATGGCACGTTTTATATCATTTTCCTCGCTTACAATCTGCAGCAGCCGGTAATATGCAGGCGAATAATCGGAATCAAGGTATATTGCATAGAGAATATTACGGATTGCTTCCGGAGCGTTTGCCGGATCTTCGCAGTACATAAGATATCCCTTTTCCTGATATAAAACAGCTGATTGTGAATTAAACCGAAGTGCTTTTTCCACCTCTGCTAAACTTTGTGGGATTTCTTTTATTTGCTCGATTTTTTCGCAATAGTTGTTAAATGCTGC
>CAYMGZ010000240.1:0-5113 GCA_964390095.1 uncultured Lachnospiraceae bacterium
GGTCAAGCGCTGCCGTAAGGCGCAGAATCCGATGCGTTTTGGAAAATATTTCCAATTCAGGGGTAAGGCTTTTTGTAACTTCCGTTACGGTGAAGCCCCCTTCCAGAAGCTTTGGCAGAAAGAGGAGGCGGGAGATGGAAAGCAGCCCCGTGATATCCTCGCGGTTATGTAAAAGCAGGACAAAGAGCAATGCCTTTGCCGGGGATTTTGGCATGTTGGTAAGCCCCGTGCCAAGAAAATCCGGTACGTCCGCATCCGCCCCGGCCGGTGGCACACGGTCTTCCTCCCGCACATCGCTCCCCGCCCCGGCCGGTGGCACAAAGGCTTTATCCATCCTGCCTGCATCCGCCCAGGAAAGGGGCGCAAAGCCACCATCCGCCCTACCAAACGGATTTCCGTGCGTGAGGCACTCGTAGCGGTACCGGCCGACAAATTCTGTATAGACGGGGATCAGGCCGCCGCCGCTAAAAGTATCCTCCCGCCGGATGCCAAGGAACTGCTCCACGCTCCTTTGTTTCAAATCCTTCAGCCCAAGGATTTTTTTGTACGGGAGCAGTTGCTTATAAAGGTCAAGGCTCCCATTTTCCCCGACGCAAAAATACGGGGCGGACAAACGATGCCGGTGGGCCTTTTTTTGCAGGTACGGCAAGTCAAAAGCCCCACCATTGTAGTGCACGAGCAAAGTAAATTTTTGGGAAAATATACCAAATTCCCGAACCAAATCTTTTTCCTCCGAAAGGTCATCAAGGAAGTATTGGCGCAGTTTTACGGCACCATCCTGGCAAAATGCGCAGCCAATCAGGTAAACATAGGAACTTTCGGGGGAAAAGCCCGTAGTTTCAATATCAAAAAACAGCACTTCGCCGGCGGGCAGCCCGAAAGCGGAAAAGAGCGCTGGCGGGCAGTCTGCCGTCTGTTCAAAACGCAGCATATGGAATCCTCATTTCTGTTATATTCATCGGGTTCTTTTTGGAGTGCAGCAAGACCGCCGAAAAAAACCACTATGGACAGTATAACAGAAAAAAACGGAAAAAGACAGATGATATGACCAATTGTCGTTTTATACTTGACGGCAGTCCGTAAAAATGGCTATAATAGACATTAGGAAAGTATGGGAAATGAGGTAGAATATGATAGCGTTTATCCGGGGGGAATTGGCGGAGGTAACAGAAAATTCGGTTGTGGTTGACTGTGGCGGGGTCGGCTATGAAATATTTGTCACAGGTCAGGTATTTGAACATCTTCCGAAAATTGGAAATGAAGTAAAGGTTTATACATATCTGCAGGTACGGGAGGATGGCGTGACGCTTTTTGGGTTCCCGGACCGTGATGCGCTGTCTGTTTTCCGGCTTTTAATCGGAGTGAGCGGGATCGGGCCAAAAGGTGCAATCGGGATCTTATCGGCGCTCTCCGTGGATGATTTGCGTTTCGCCGTGCTGGCGGAGGATGAGAAAACAATTGCGAGGGCACCGGGCATCGGGGCGAAAACGGCAAAGAAACTGATCCTGGAGCTGAAAGATAAATTCCGGCTTGCGGATGCTTTTGAGAAAAAGCTGTTGAAGCAGGAAAAGGGGCAGGCCGATGGCATGCCGTCGGAAGATAGCATACCATCCACGGACAGTTACCGCCAGATGGTACTTGAGACAATACAGGCGCTTGAGGCGCTTGGGTTTTCCGGGACGGAGGCAAAGCGCATGGTAAATAGCGTAGGGGAGGTACAGGTGATGTCCTCGGACGAGCTTCTGAAAGCGGCGCTGAAAAAGGCATGAACGGAAATGAGGTTTTTATGGCAAAGAGGACGATTAGCACGGAATTTACAGAAGAGGATGAAAAAATCGAGGGCAGCCTGCGCCCGCAGCTGCTTTCGGAGTATATTGGGCAGCAGAAGGCAAAGAAAAACCTGAAAGTTTACATCGAGGCGGCGAAACAGCGGGGCGAGCAGCTCGACCATGTGCTTTTTTTTGGCCCGCCGGGGCTTGGCAAGACGACGCTTGCCGGGGTGATCGCCAACGAGATGGGCGTGAACCTAAAGACAACCGCAGGACCTGCGATCGAGAAGCCCGGCGACATGGCGGCAATTTTAAATAACCTGCGGGAAGGGGATATCCTTTTCATCGATGAGATCCACCGCTTAAACCGTCAGGTGGAGGAGACACTCTACCCGGCAATGGAGGATTTTGTGATTGACATTGTGATTGGCAAGGGGGCGGCGGCGAAATCCATCCGCCTTGACCTGCCAAAATTCACCTTGGTCGGGGCGACAACGCGCGCCGGGATGCTGACCGCGCCGCTGCGCGACCGCTTCGGTGTCGTGAACCGCCTGGAATTTTACACGGTGGAGGAACTAGAGGAAATCATCCTGCGCTCGGCGAAGGTGCTTGGCGTTCCCGTGGAGGATGAGGGGGCGGCGGAACTTGCCAGAAGGTCAAGGGGGACCCCGCGCCTTGCAAACCGCCTGTTAAAGCGTGTGCGCGACTTTGCGCAGGTAAAATACGATGGCAGGGTCACGAAACAGGTGGCGGAATACGCGCTCGACCTTCTGGAAGTTGACCGGCTTGGGCTTGACCATATTGACCGGGAAATTCTGCTTGCGATGATGGAAAAATTCCACGGCCGCCCGGTCGGGATCGAGGCGGTGGCGACAACGATCGGGGAAGATGCCGGGACGGTGGAGGAAGTGTACGAGCCGTATCTGGTGCAGACCGGCCTCATCGTGCGCACCCCGCGCGGGCGGATGGTGACGGAACTGGCGTACAAACACCTTGGGATTGCAGGGAAGAGAGGAGGGGGCAATGAATAAACCGACGGATACCGATGTGATCATCAACGGGAAAAAATATACTTTAAGCGGCTATGAGAGCGGTGACTATATGCAGCGTGTGGCCTCCTACCTGAACCAAAAGCACGCGGAGCTGGAGGAAAAGACGGATTTTCGCTATCTGGACAAGGAGACGCAGAATATTTTGATGCAGTTAAACATCGCGGATGATTTTTTTAAGCTGAAAGGCCAGATGAAGACCAAGGAGAGCGACAGTGACACGAAAAACAATGAAATCTTTGACTTAAAGCATGAGATCATTTCCTTACAGACAAAACTGGAAGCCTGTGAGAAGGAGTTAGAGGGGGAGCGGGAGAAGTTTTATGAGGAGGAGAAAAAAAATATCCGCCTTGAGACGGAGTTAAAAGATTTAAGGCAGCAGGCGGAAGCCCGCGCGAAGGAGACGGCAAAGAAAAAGACCACGAAAACGATGTGGCTTCCGGACACGGGCGGGAAGTTCAACCGGTAAGGAAAAAAGCCGAAATGTGATGGGAATCGGGATCAGGACCGGGAAAAAGCCGGGGAGGGCTATGGAAGCGGAAATGGGCAAAAACAAAGTGAAAAGGGGGAAGCCGGAGATTTTAGCCCCTGCCGGGTCGGTGGAGGGGCTGCGCGCGGCGGTCGGTGCGGGTGCGGACGCGGTCTATATGGGCGGTGTCCGTTTTGGCGCGCGCGCCTATGCAAATAACCCCGGGCAGGATGAGCTGTGCGCGGCGATCGACTACGCACACCTGTATGGGCGGCGCATTTACCTGACGGTGAATACGCTGTTAAAGCCAGGGGAAATGGAAGAACTTTACCATTATATCAAACCCTATTATGAACAGGGTGTGGATGCCGTGATCGTGCAGGACGTGGGTGTCCTAAAATATATTGCGGATGAGTTTCCGGGGCTTAATGTCCATGCGAGCACGCAAATGTCACTGACAATGGCGGAAGGGGCAAAATGTTTTGCGGGCTATCCGGTGACGCGCCTTGTGAATGCGAGGGAGGTGGGGCTTTGTGAGATACGGCGCATCCGGGAGGGCTGTGGGCTTGAGATCGAGTCATTTGTGCATGGCGCGCTGTGCTATTGTTATTCGGGGCAATGCCTGATGAGCAGCATGATCGGGGACCGCTCCGGCAACCGGGGGCGCTGTGCGCAGCCGTGCAGGCTGGAATATGGCGGCGGGTACCTGCTTTCGCCAAAAGATATCTGTACGCTTGACATGATACCGGAACTAATCGAGGCAGGGATTGACTCCTTTAAGATCGAAGGGCGGATGAAGCGGTATGAGTACGCGGCGGGGGTGACGGCGGCGTACCGCAGGGAGGTGGACCGGTATTTTTACCTTGGGGGGGAAGGGTACCGCGCATTCCATGAAAAAAATCCGCAGGTGCTCAAACAGGAGCTTCTGGACCTGCAGGATTTATATAACCGGGGTGGGTTCACAAAGGGGTATTACCGGCAGCAAAACGGCAGGGAAATGATGTCGTTCTCACGCCCGAACCACAGCGGGGTGGCGGTGGCACAGGTGGAAAAGGTATGGGGGAACCATGCCATGCTGCGCTGCAAAGAGGAGCTGCGCGCGCAGGATGTGCTGGAAATCCGCATGGGCGGGGAGGATCATCCACGGGGCGTTTGCGGCGGGGAGGCCTACGAGTTCACACTGGGGCAGGGGCATCCGGCAGGGGATTGTTTTGAAACGAAATTTACGCCGGGGCTGCCCATAAAAAAAGGAAACCCCGTCTACCGCACAAAAAACAGCTGGCTGCTTGGCCGGATTTCGGACGAATATTTTGTAAAAGAGCCAAAGATTGCAGTTTACGGGGAGTTTTATGCCGAGGCAGGCAGGGCAGCAGGGCTTTTGGTGGGCACGGTGCCGCAACAGCCGGACGCGGGGCAAGAAGCAGGGGAAACGGCAGACGGGGAGGGCCGTCCGGAAGGTCCGCCCCGGCAGGGGGAATTATCGGTCCATGTGCAGGGGGATACCGTGCAGCGCGCCGAAAAGCAGCCGATGGGCGAGGAACGTCTGCGCGCGGCATTGGAAAAAACAGGGGATACACCGTTCTATTTTTCGGAACTGAAGATCCAAACATTTGGGGATGTCTTCCTCCCGGTTTCGGCATTGAATGCCCTGCGCCGCGACGCTCTTTCGCAGTTGGAGGCGGAAATCGTGGGGAGATTCAGAAGAACGGTCCCTAAAAAAACCGACAGCACAAAAACAGGGTACCTGCCACAAAAGGACGCAGAGAAAGACGCAGAAAAAGATGTGCCTGTAAAAGAAGTACCTGCAAAAAACAGTCAGGTCCATG
>CAYMGZ010000241.1:0-5109 GCA_964390095.1 uncultured Lachnospiraceae bacterium
GGGGGATGCACACGATTCGCCAAGGAAAATGTCCTCCCTTTGGTCGGACGGCGAATCGGCGCATGGTATAATATCTGGCGATATTATACCATGCCCGCCTGTTTTTTTAAAGCCCTGTAGGCCAGAAATTTTTCGTTTTCGGGGGGGAGGGCGGCAGGAGCAAAGGAAAATGGCACATGCGCAAAGCACTTGCAAAATCCCAGAACAGACGCTATAATGGACGGGAAGCTTAAAAATTTTTTACATCAAAATCATGAAGCGGTAAAGTGATGAAACAACAGTGCCCGGAAACGCTTCGGAATGGAGAATGGGATGGTGGATTTAAAAGATTCAAGGGAAGAGATTGACCGGATTGACCGGCAGATTGTCGGATTGTTTGAGCGCAGGATGCGTGTGGCACAGGATGTCGCGGAATATAAAAGGAGCATCGGCAAGCCCGTTTTTGACCGGGAGAGGGAGGAAGAAAAGCTTGCGGCCGTAAAGGAAATGTGCACGAATGAATTTAACGCGCACGCGGTAAAGGAAGTGTTCAAACAGCTTATGAGCATCAGCCGGCGTTATCAGCATACGTTAAATGACAGCGATGTGGGCAGTGGCTTTCAGATTCTTAAGGACCTTCCGAAAACAGGGGATGTGCGGGTTGTTTTTTTTGGCGCGCCGGGCTCGTACTCCGAACAGGCGATGGAGGAATGCTTTGGCGGCAGCGTAAAAAGCTTTGCCGCGCCGACCTTCCATGAAGTAATGTCCGCCGTCCGGGAAGGCAGGGCGGATTTCGGCGTGCTGCCGATTGAGAATACGACAACGGGCGGCATCACGGACAGCTATGACCTTTTGGTAGAATTTGACAATTACATTGCCGCAGAACATGTGCTGCGCATTGACCAGGCACTGCTTGGTCTTCCCGGGGCAAAACTTGAGGATATCCGCACCGTATATTCGCATGGGCAGGGGATTTTGCAGAGCCGGAAATTCCTTGAAAAACACCCATGGATGCAGGCCGTTGAGGGCGGCAGCACGGCGGGGTGCGCAAAAAAGGTTGCCGGGGAAGGCGATCTTTCCAAGGCGGCGATTGCCAGCATACGCGCGGCAGAAAAATACGGGCTTTGCGTGCTGGCAGAAAAAATCAATTCCGGGGATACCAATGCGACACGCTTCATCATCATCACAAACCGGAAGGAGCACCTTGGCACGGCGGACAAAGTCAGCATCTGCTTCTCGCTCCCGCACAAGACCGGAAGCCTGTACAACATGCTTTCCAACATTATATACAATGACCTGAACATGACAAAGATCGAATCGCGGCCGCTTCCCGGGCGGAATTTCGAGTACCGCTTTTTCGTGGATTTCGAGGGGAACATGGAACAGGCAGCTGTCCGCAACACCCTTACCTGCATCCGCGCCGAAGCCCTGGAACTAAAAATCCTTGGGAATTACCTCACCATATGAATTTTTCACTTTTTTTTCACAGAAATACCGTATTTCCGCCATTTCCGTGTCCTATCATGGAGTGGTAGTAAGATGTGTAATATCGATTGTTTGCAGAAAAGGCGCAGAACCAAAAATTCGTGGCGAAGGGAGAGACGTTATGTTAGATGATATGACATCGGCAGGGGAAGTCAACCTGATGAAAGCGGAAGAATACCGCAAAAGCGTGCGGATGGGGGAAAAGAAAAAGAGGAAAGAAAAGAAAGGGAAAAAAATTGCGCTGTTGGTGGTTGGGGCAGCAATTACGGGGGTGCTTGCCGCCGCCATTTTCCAGGGGGTGAACTGGTACCGCGCGGAGGAAGGCAGTGCCGTCGGCAAAGAATTGATCAATGAGCTTGACCAAAAATCCACCGGGGTGCAAACGACGCGGATTCCGGAAGAAGCCACGGGGGCGGAGGTGCGGGATGTATCCAATGTCGTGGAAAATGTAATGCCTGCGGTTGTCGCGATCAACTGCAGAATTGAAAAAGTCAGCATCGGTTATGATTTTTTCGGGCGCGGGCACGAGCAGAAGGAGCAGGGGAGCGCATCGGGAACGGGCATCATTTTAGGCCAAAGTGACAGGGAGCTGCTGATTGTGACGAACAACCATGTCATTGAGGACGCAGTGCAGGTCACGGTGGAGTTCTGTGACAAGACAACGGCGGTGGCGGAAATCAAGGGAACCGAGGAGGGGGATGACCTCGCGGTGGTTTCCGTCAAATTGGAAGATATTTCCATGGATACGACGCGCCAGATCCGTCTGGCATCGATCGGGGATTCGGACGCGGTAAAGATGGGGGAGTTCGTCATCGCGATTGGCAATGCGCTCGGTTACGGGCAGAGCGTGACCGTTGGCTATGTCAGTGCCCTTGACCGCGAGGTGACGACCGACGGCGTAACATTGAATTTAATCCAGGTGGATGCGGCAATCAATCCGGGCAACAGCGGCGGTGCGCTGTTAAATGCGAACGGCGAGGTGGTCGGGATCAATTCCGTGAAATATTCGGATACGAAGGTTGAGCGGGTCGGCTATGCGATCCCGATCAGTGAAGTCCTGCCGATCATCAACGACCTGATGAACCGGGAACAGCTTGGCGAGGGGGAATCCGCCTACCTTGGCATCAAGGGGAAGGACATTGACATAAGCCATGCGAGCAATTTCCGTATGCCGGTTGGGATTTATGTGGCGCAGGTGGGTGAAGATACCCCGGCGGGGCAGGCAGGGCTGCGCCAGGGGGATATCATTGTCGGGATCAACCACAGGGATGTTGCGACGATGGAAGAGCTTTTGCATGTGCTTGGCTACACGCGCGGCGGCACCGAGGGAACGTTGCAGATCAAAGTGTTGGAAAACGGAAGCTATGTGGACCGGGAACTGAACGTCGTGTTTGGGTATCGCGGGGAAGGAAAATAGGAAACCGGAGGAGACAGGAAAAAGGGTACGACGGGGGCATCAAATGAGATGCCCCCGTCGTACCCTTTTTGGTATGGAAAAGCTGACACGGGATTATTTTTTTTTGCGTTTGGATTTGCCGTGTGTGACACTGTCGCCACCCAAAGCTTTTTGGCCCGCAGGATTCTTTGCATTGTTTGTGGCAGCGCCATCTTCCGCCTGCGCTGCCCCTGTGTTTGCAAGATCCGCTGCGCCTGCCGCTTTAAGCTTCGCTGCTTTTTTTGCCTCCTTGTTGATGCGGTTGACCGAAAACCCTGCGCCAAGCAGGATCCAGAAGATCGGCGCGGTGGCAACGCAGGAGTCGTTTGAGAGCCCGGCGACCAGATAGCCGATGATGCCGAACATGATCCCGGCACCAAACCATGAAAACTCATCCGTAAACTTTGCGTGCCAGTAAAGCGGGAAACTTTGTACAAGGTAGATCACGCAGACCGCAAGGAAGCAGAGCAGGGCAAGCACCCCATGCTGCACCCCGATCTGCAGGTATAAATTGTGCGGCTTCGTGACAAGTGCGGTATAATATCCCGCGTTGACTCGCCCCGGCAGGTCGTTGTGCGGGAACACAAGGGAGAAGGTGTCCGCGCCCGTGCCGAGGATGAGGGAATGGCGCAGAAGCGGGATAGTGCGCGACCACAGGTAACCGCGGTTGGAAGCAAAGTTATCATAATCGCCAAAAAGGGCGGCCGGGGCCTTGACGGGATCCGCAAATTTCCCGGCATTGTTGATGTATTGGTAGCCGTCTTCCGTCTGGGTAAAATAAATGGCACAGCCACGGATGTGGATGGAAACAAGCCATGGGTACAATTCGTTCCCCGTCTGGAAACGGAAGAGGATGCCGGAAAATGCCGGGTCAACCATCTCGATGTACCCGTCCTCGCGTGTATTGTATTCCAACATTGTACCATTTTTATCATGACAGATCAATGCCGCGCCAAGCTCATTGGCAGCGTACATAACATGTAGTTCGGCGTGGTTGTACTCGATCGTAACATCTTGTTCCGAAAAGCGGATATCTTCCAGAAGATAATCGTTTTTGTGCAGGGTCATCGCATTTTTCACATATTGTACCGGGTCAAGGTTGATATGCTTAAAATATGCCTTCCCGGCGAAAAAGAGTGCCACGCAGACCGGGATGACAATGAGGATGCGTCGCCAGACTGCCCGGTGGCAGAAAAGCAGCGCAAGCACGAGGCTGACCACGATGGAAATCAAAAAGGTCTTGGAACCGGAACGGAAAGTGCAGACCGAAAACGTGATGCTGACGGCCACCCACAAAATCTTCTGCCACCATTTCCGCACGGAAAAAACGCAAAAAACACAGAATGGCAGGATGAGGGCGGCAAACATGCCGACATAGTTCGGGTTGTAAAAGGTCAGGTAAACTTGGTGGTTGCCGCTGTTTGAAAAATTAAAGGAAAGGGTCTTGCGGTATGCGGCGTATTTTTCCGGCACCATCAGGTAGCGCCCAAGCTTGCTCTCCCAGAAATCCTTCCCGATTGCCTGGGTGATGCCAAGTGCACACAGTAAAAGGAGCAGCACGAAAAGGGTGCGGCGCAGGTCTGCGACATCTTTTGTGTCCTTTACAATGGCATAGGTAAAAAAAGTAAGCAGACAATACGTCAGGACCACCCACACGGATTCAAACTGCTCGTGGATTCCCGAAAAGCCGAACGAGCGGTATTGGGAAAACAGCGTGGAAAGCAGGGTCAGGATGCCGTATGCGGCCAACGGGTAAAGCCATATATTTTTTTTCTGTTCCTGTAGGAACCTGCGGTCCGTGAATTTATAGAGAAGGACAAGCCCCATCAAAGCACCGAGGACGGGGAGGATGCGGCTTTTCCAATATAAAAAGACATCGATCTCCTCGGTGCTTTGTAAAAACCAGTTGAACTGGCTTAAGTTCGGGTCATAGCGGTGCAGCCGGACCACCAGCGGGATGAAAACCGCGGCAAGGAGCAGGACCAGGGCATAATTTCCGTGTAAAAACTTAAAGTTTCCTGTATTTTTCTTTTTTTTCTTATACTTGCTCATAAAAAATACCTCCTGACGATTGATTATAGCATGGATGTCCTGCAAATACCAGATTTATTTTTTGTTTTTGGGCGGTCAGAAAAGGGAATGCATTGTGGGCTTGACTTTGCCGTACCGGATTGGTACTATGGAAAGGAAATGGAAAGACAGATAAGATA
>CAYMGZ010000242.1:0-4275 GCA_964390095.1 uncultured Lachnospiraceae bacterium
GCTTTTCCTTACCTTTATTATCAACGGCACTTGCCCTTTGATTTCCTGTATCTATTATAACATGCCCACCAAATTATTTCAAGACTGGTAATCCGGGCGGGATATTGCTATACTTTTGCCATCAAAGCAGGCCACGGACACCAACGGCAAAGGAGGGCAAAAAAGATGGATATCCACGAAAATAAAGCAGCGCAGGAAAATAAAGCAGGGCAGGAAGACACAGACCGCATGTCCAGCCCGGACACCGAACGCATGATGTCGGAAGAACTTTCCCACCTGCGGGAAACCGAAGATTATATTGCGGAATGTCTGGATGCCACCAACCTGGCGCTCGGCGAAATCAAAAAGGACATTATCAGCCAAAAACAATATTTGTGGGAAAATATCTACGAGATGAAGCCGATGGACATCCAATCTGCCAAGGCACCCGTTTCCGTCGCCCACGACCTTTATTCGCAGCGCCAAAAGCAAAGGCTTCTGCTGCAAAAACAACGGGCAAACCCGTATTTCGCAAGGATTGATTTCGTGTATGACGGGGAGGATGCACCGGAAGCCCTCTACATCGGGCTTTACGGTTTAAGGAACAAAAATACGCAGGACGCGCTGATCTACGACTGGCGCGCGCCGGTCGCGGGCATGTACTATGATTTTGATTCCGGAGCCGCATATTACGATGCGCCGATGGGCAAGATCACGGGCGAGATTGTTGGCAAACGCCAGATAAAAATCAAAAACGGCAAACTGGAATATGTCCTCTCCGCCGGTTTTAAGGTCGATGATGAACTTTTGCAAAGGGAGCTCGCGGGCAACGCAAGCGCGAGGATGCGAAACATTGCCGCCACAATCCAGAAAGAGCAAAACTCTGTCATAAGGGATCTTACCTCCCCCATTTTGCTGGTGCAGGGTGCCGCCGGTTCCGGCAAAACCTCCGTCGCGCTCCACCGGATTGCCTTTCTGCTCTACCAAAACCGCAAGACCCTGCAATCCAGCGAGGTGTTGATCCTCTCCCCCAACCATATTTTCTCGGAATATATCTCCAATGTTTTGCCGGAGCTCGGGGAGGAAAATATCTGTGAGATGGGCTTTGACGCATTCGCGCGGCACGAACTGGCGGAGACCGCAGAATTTGAAACAAAATACGAACAACTGGAATACATCATCAACTGCAGCTTTGAGGACGATCCCAGACTCCGCGAAATCCAGCGAAAAAACAGCCTCTGGTTTTTACAGGAACTTATGCGGTTTATAAAGGGGCTTGAAAACAGTCTCCCTGCATTTTCGGATTATACTTTTTCCCTCCCCTCCCGCCCGGAGGAAGACGGCACCCACAGTTATACCGTGACCGCGGAGGAATTACAGAAATTATATGGTGGAAGCTTCTCCTCGCTGCCTGTTTTCAAGCGCTTTGAGCAGATTGTGGAAAAAATCACGGACGATTATGAGACGCTGTACGACACAAAACTTTTTACCCCAGCGAGGGAGGCGATCCAGCATGGCATTTTTACCATGTGCCGGACGACGGACATATTCCAGCTCTACGACGAATTTATCCGTTCGTTAGGGGAAAAATACCCGCTGCCGGATGATGCCAGCCCATCCGCATCCCAAAAGATCCTGCAAACGGCGGATGATGGTGCCGCACCCAAACATAATCTGTTGTACGAGGATGTTTTCCCCGTCATACTGATGAAAACCATGCTCTTTGGAAGGGAAGCTTCCCGCCTTGACCGGATCAAGCATGTTGTCGTGGATGAAATGCAGGATTATTCCATGGTACAATATGAATTATTGAAGCAGCTCTTCCGCTGCAATATGACGATCCTAGGCGATATCAACCAGAAAATGGACGGCCACCAAACACCCTCCAAGGACGCTGTCCCGGAAAATTCTTCCGAAAAAAACTCCCTCCCGGATATGCTCTGCGAGGTATTTGGCGGGAAAGTGACTTTCGTCCGTCTGGAAAAAAGCTACCGCTCCACCTTCGAAATCAGCGAATTTTGCCAAAAGCTGGGCGGGTTCACCGGGACTTCCTCTTTCTGCCGCCACGGGAAAAGCCCCGTATTAGAAAAATGCCTCGATTACCCGGATATGGCCGCGAAGCTTATGCAACGCATCGACAGGGCTGACCCGTTAAAAACAGCGTCCGCCGCCATCATATGCAAAACCGCCGCCGCCGCGAAACGGCTGTATCAGGCGTTTGACGGGAACCATCAAAAGCGCTGCCACCTGATGGCCACGGAGGAGGATGATTTTTGCGAGGGCATCCTGATCACAAGTTCCTATCTCGCAAAGGGGCTGGAATTTGACCTTGTGATCGTCCCGGACGCTACGGCAGAAGAATACTCCTGCGCCAAGGACCGCCAGATTTTGTACATTGCATGTACAAGGGCGCTGCACGAGTTGGAGATATTTTATCGCGGGAATATTACCCCGTTTTTGGATTTTGCTTTTTCCCGCTGAAAATCACCCGGATAATATTGTTTTAATTTCTGGGCGATGAGGATGCCTTCCGGGTCAAAATCCCCTTCCATTTCCCGGAAAAAAGCGCGTAGACCGACGGGTTTTCCATGATATGCAAGGGTTCTGGCAGAATGCAAGTTTTTTTTGCCTTATTGCAAATCCACCCACCTTATGGTATGCTTACAAAAACACAGCAAGGAGGCCAACCCTATGGAACTAAAAATAAGTGCGGACCGCCGCGCCAAAATAAAACCTGATATGATCGGGCTTTTTTTCGAGGACATCAATTACGCTGCGGATGGCGGATTATATGCGGAAATGATTGAAAACCGCTCGTTTGAATTTGTAAAGGCACAAGGCGACGCAAACGATTATTATTTTGAATATGACGGGCTGTATGGATGGGATATTTTTCCGGAAGAAATCAATGTGGGAGGCGATGCTTCCCATGGGATGGCACAAAAAGCTATCAGGGAAGATTCCACAAAGAAAAATGCTACGGGGAAAACCAGGCTCAAGGACCTGTGCGCCGGCATCACCCTGCGCGCCGTCTTGGGCAGCCCGCTTTCCGAGGCAAACCCACATTACCTGCGCGCCACGGCCACCAAGGCAGATACCGGCTTTTGCAACCATGGCTATGGGGGCATTGCCCTGAAACAGGGGATGGATTACCATCTTACCTTTTTCGCGCGCTGTGTCTCCTACCACGGCAATTTCCGGGCACAGGTCGTAAAGGACGGGAATATTTATGCGTCTGCCGTTCTTTCCTGCGAGGATTACCGGGAAGAAACCTATAATTATTTCCGCAAATACCATATGATCCTGCACGCGCAGGAGGACATTTCCGGTGCGGTTTTCGCGCTGACTCTGACGGAGCCCGGAACCGTGGAATTTGACTTTATCTCCCTGTTCCCGGCAGATGCCGTGGCGGGGGTTTTCCGGAAGGATCTGTTTGAAGCCTTAAAAGCATTAAAACCGGGTTTTGTGCGTTTTCCGGGCGGCTGCATTGTCGAGGGCAACACACTTTCCAACCGCTACCGCTACAAAGATTCCCTGACGGAGCCTTGGAACCGGAAAAATAACTGGAACCGATGGGCAGTACATGGGAATTGCAGTGAAAACGGTTTCTGCGGGCCATACGCCCACTATAACCAGACGCTCGGCCTTGGGTATTATGAATATTTCCTGCTCTGTGAATTGATCGGTGCGGCTCCGCTCCCGGTCATGAACGTCGGGTTTGCCTGCCAGTACCAGTCCACCGAGCAGGTCGCCATCGGGAGCCCGGAATTTGCGCGTTTTGTGAAGGACGCGCTCGACCTGATTGAGTTCGCGAACGGCGGGACGGATACCAAATGGGGGGGCGTGCGCAGGGAAATGGGGCACCCGGAACCGTTTGGGCTGACATTCCTCGGGATCGGCAACGAACAATGGCAGACGGAGCGGGCGGACTTTTTTGCGCGCTACACCACGTTTGAACAGGCAATCCACGCCGTATACCCGGCCATCCGCCTGATTGGTTCCGCAGGGCCGGACATCACTTCCGGGCGCTACACGGCAGCGTGGGATTTTTACCGGAAAAACGCGGACAAACAAGGGTTTGTGTACGCGGTGGACGAACACTATTATGTCAAACCGGAATGGTTGTATGAACATGTTGATTTTTATGACAACTACCCGCGTAATGTCAAAGTATTTTCCGGCGAGTACGCCGCGCACCCGGCAAGCGGGATGAACCGCCCGGATGCCAATACCCTTGCGGGGGCACTCGCGGAGGCTGCCTTCCTCACAAACCTTGAACGCAACGCGGACGTTGTC
>CAYMGZ010000242.1:4285-5086 GCA_964390095.1 uncultured Lachnospiraceae bacterium
ATGGCATCCTACGCGCCGCTTTTTGCAAGGCTTGGCTATGCACAGTGGTCGCCGGATATGATCTGGTTTGATGATACCAATGTCTATCTGACTGCGAGCTATTATGTCCAACAGTTTTATTCCTGCAATATGGGGGATGTGGTACTGGATACGAAGGGGCAGGAGAAGGAGGCGGCAAAAGATGGGCTGTATTATTCGGCCAGCTACCTTGAAGGGGAACAAGAGGTTATTCTGAAGATTGTGAACGCGAATGAGGAGGAGCGCACGGTCCGGCTGCAGGTGGATACAGGGCTTGTTTTGCAGGGGAACGGGAATTACCGGGCAAGGACGCTTGCGGCAGCAGGGGCAGCCGGTAGCCCTATGCCGGACTGCTTACTTCCGGAAGCCGTGTCCGTGACGGAATCGGAAGGGGGGCTTGCGGAAGGGATTTTACTGCCGGGAAGGTCGTTTACGGTGGTGCGGTTTTAAAGGACGAATGTTTTCATAAACCCATCGCCGTCCGACAAAAGAGGACAATCACCTTGGCGAACTGTGTTCGCTCCTACGGAGCGATTCATCCCCCGGAGGGAAAATGTCCGAACGACATGGTGTAATATGCTTAACCTCAAAATATGAACAAATGTTCGAATTTGTTGACAATATGTTTAAGCTGTGCTAATATATTATTATAAACCGACCCGTCATACCACACAAGGAGGTGAGTCCATGTACGATGCGATAGATGTGGCTAAATATATAATAACACACTGTAGAGAAATGCAAAGACCAATTAGTAATCTAAAATTACAGAAGCTTTTATAT
>CAYMGZ010000243.1:0-2834 GCA_964390095.1 uncultured Lachnospiraceae bacterium
ATGCCGCTTTTGTCCGGAAACCGGATCGAAAAATTTCAGGAGCAGATTGTTTATGAAGATGCGGCACTGGAGATGGAATACACGGGGAAGGAACCTGTACGGCAGAAAATATATAACAGATATACAAGAATAACAACCTTTTTGTTTATATTAGTTATTTTTATCAATGCATATCAGTTAATCGATACATTCCGCAACGGTTCGCTGGCGGACAGGGAGACGTTGCTTGGCACCTATATTACCGCACACCGGGGATCCTCCGCCGCCGCACCGGAAAATACCCTTGAGGCATTGCAGCGCGCGGTTGATGACATGGCGGATTTCGCGGAGATCGATGTGCAGGAGACAAAGGACGGGGTCGTAGTATTGATGCATGACGCAAGTTTGCGGCGGACAACGGGGAAGAAGGCCCGCGTGGGTGACATGACCTATGCGCAGATTGTGGATTTGGATGCGGGCAGGTGGTTTGGAAAGGCCTATGAAGGTGTCCGTGTACCAACCTTGGATGAGGCATTGCGGCTCTGCAAGGGGCGCATCAACCTGAATATTGAGCTAAAGCCGGGGGCATCGGCAGTGTTAAACGAGGATCTGATTGAGAAGGTGCTGTGGCTGATTGACTTGTATGACATGGAAGACCAATGTATGATCAGCTGTACGGATCAGATGATGTTGGCAAAGGTGAAGGAATCCAACCGGAAGATTAAAACAGGGTACATCCTGCCGTTTGTCTATGGCATGTTTTACACTTTGGATTATATCGATTTTTTCAGCATGAAATCGAGTTTTGTGAATGAAAGCACAGTCAGGACCCTGCACAGCCTTGGCAAGGAGGTACACGCGTGGACCGTGAACTCGCGCTCGGAGACGGAGCGGATGAAGCAGCTTGGCGTGGACAATATCATCACGGACTATCCGGTCATGGTGCGCGAAGTCGTCTACGAGGAAAACGTCCGGATTGGTTTTTTTAAACTGCTCGGCCTGATCGGACCTTAAAAACAATAGATGCGGAACTTAAAACAGCATATCTCCGGACAGTGCCGGAAAGAAATTTCCGGGAGCCATGCGGACGGAAATTTCTTTCCCCAGTCATTGGAACTGGTAGTGGATATGCGGAACTTAAAACAGCATATCTCCGGACAGTGCCGGAAGGGATTTCCATGAGGAACGAGTGGAAATCCCTTCCCCCGGTCATTGGTACTGGGAGGAGATATGCGGAACTTAAAATAGGGAGAACAAATTTATGATACGGGATTATCTGCCAATCTGCAAGGAAGATATGGATGCGCGCGGGTGGGAGCAATGTGATTTTGTCTATGTGCTCGGCGATGCCTACGTAGACCACCCCTCATTTGGACCGGCAATCATCAGCAGACTGTTGGAGAGCGAGGGCTACCGGGTCGGCATTCTTGCGCAGCCGGACTGGAAAGATGAAAACAGCATCAGCCAGCTTGGCATCCCAAGGCTTTCCTTCCTTGTCTGCGGCGGCAACATGGACACGATGGTAAACCATTATACCGTGGCAAAAAAACGCCGAGCAATGGATTTTTATTCCCCGGGCGGGGTGATGGGCAGGCGGCCGGACCGGGCAACGATTGTCTACTGCAACCTGATCCGAAAAAAATACAAGTCCGTGCCGATCGTCATTGGCGGCATTGAGGCATCCCTGCGCAGGCTGGCGCATTATGATTACTGGAGTGATAAGGTGCGGCGCTCCATTTTGCTTGATTCCCAGGCGGATATCCTTTCGTATGGCATGGGGGAGCATTCCATCGTCGAGGTGGCGGACGCGTTAAATGCGGGCATTGCCGCAAAGGACATCACCTTTGTGCCGGGAACCGTGTACCGTGCAGCGGATCTTTCCTCCGTCTATGATGCCGTCATGCTGCCTTCTTACAGGGAAATTTTGGAAAGCAAGGAGGCATTTGCAAAAAGTTTTTATATCCAGTATTGCAACACCGACCCATTTTCCGGGAAACGTCTGGTGGAACAATACGGACAAAAGGAATACATTGTACAAAATCCCCCGGCAAAGCCATTAACGCAGGGGGAGATGGACCGGGTGTACGCGCTGCCGTACATGAGGAATTACCATCCATCCTATGAAGCGGCTGGGGGTGTGCCCGCCATCAGCGAACTGCGTTTTTCCATTACGAGCAACCGGGGCTGTTACGGCGGCTGTAGTTTCTGCGCGCTGACGTTCCATCAGGGGCGGATTATCCAGACACGCAGCCATGAATCCATCCTGCAGGAGGCGGCAGCATTTACCTACGAGCCGGATTTTAAAGGATATATCAACGATGTCGGCGGCCCGACCGCAAATTTCCGTGCACCGGCATGTGAAAAACAACTCACCAAGGGCGCTTGTGTGAACAAGCAATGCCTTTTCCCATCCCCGTGTAAAAATTTGAAAATCGACCACAGCGATTATCTTTCCCTGCTGCGCAAACTGCGGGAGCTGCCGCGCGTGAAAAAAGTATTTATCCGCTCCGGAATCCGCTTTGATTATCTGGTACATGACACGGATGATACCTTTTTTTATGAGCTGTGTAAATACCACGTCAGCGGGCAGTTAAAAGTGGCACCGGAGCATATTTCCGATGCGGTGCTGCGCCGGATGGGGAAGCCGGAGAATGCCGTTTATGAGCGTTTCCTGGCAAAATATAAAAGGATAAACGAACAGCTTGGGTTAAAACAATACGTTGTACCTTATTTAATGTCATCGCACCCGGGTTCGACGTTAAAGGAGGCGGTCGCACTTGCGGAATACCTGCGCGACCTTGGCTATATGCCAGAGCAGGTGCAGGATTTTTACCCGACCCCGTCCACGATCTCGA
>CAYMGZ010000243.1:2844-5084 GCA_964390095.1 uncultured Lachnospiraceae bacterium
TATACAGGGCTTGACCCAAGGGATTTAAAGCCGGTTTATGTGCCGAAAACGCCGCATGAAAAAGCGATGCAGCGGGCGCTGATCCAGTACCGCAACCCGAAAAATTATGAGCTTGTATATGAAGCACTGGTTGCGGCAGGCAGAAAAGATTTGATTGGGTTTGACAAAAAATGCCTGATCCGTCCAAGAAAAATTCCGGCAGGGGCTGCATATCATGGAAAGCAGGGGCAGGAAAACGGGAGGGGCGCAGGGGGGAGGAGACGACAAAATCCTGCGCAGGATATGGTGAAAAAGCAGGGAAAGAATGCGGGAAAACAGGGGAAAATTGATAATTTCAAGCTGCGCGGACAAAAAGCGGCACAGAAAAGGGATATCCGTGAAAAAAAGGGGCGGGGAGAAAGAAAGAGGGAAAGAGGGGATTGATGGGAAAACCTGTGATTGGCGTGATGCCGCAGTACAGCGGGGAGGATAACCGTATCATGGTCGTGCCGGATTTTTTTCATTCCGTGCAGTGTGCCGGTGGGGTGCCGGTACTCCTGCCATTGTTTTCCCCCTGCGGGGAAGTGGAAGAAATCCTGGACCGTTTTGACGGCTTCTTATTTCCGGGCGGGCCGGATATCAACCCGCTTTTGTTCGGGGAGGAAGCCATCGCGGAATGCGGGAATATCATAACGGAGCGCGACACCTTAGAGCTTGGGCTTTTGCCTGCAATCTTACGTTCCGGCAAGCCGGTTTTTGGCATCTGCCGCGGGATACAGCTGATGAATGTGGCGCTTGGCGGCACGCTCATCCAAGATATCAAAACGCAGGTAATGGGTGCGGTGGAAATCGGGCATTACCAGAGGGCAGGGGATGCGGTGCCAACCCATTCGGTGAAGGTTGAGAAAAATACCCTGTTATTTGATATCGTAAGGAAAGAGAGATTTACGGTCAACTCGTTCCACCACCAGGCCTGCAAAGCGCTTGGGGCAGGGCTGGTGGTCAATGCATCCGCGCCGGATGGCATCATCGAAGCGGTGTCGCTTGTAAGACACCGGTTTTTCCTCGGCGTGCAGTGGCATCCGGAGCATCTTTATGGGGTGGATCAGGATGCGGCAAAGCTGTGGGATGCTTTTGTGGGAAGCTGCAGGAGATAAGAATAAACAAAAATATCATGTACTATTTTTATTTTTAGAATAATTATAAATGCGACATGGCACTTGACAGAAAGAAAGAAATTACATACAATGATTTCATGGACTGATCCCATGGACGTTAGGCATGGGTTTTGGGATATGTCGGAAAACGGGCATGGAAAACCGCAAAACATGGTTTGGCGGTAGAAATTATGATTGGAAAGGGGAATTTTTATGGCAATCCACACAATCGAAAACGAGGAACTAAAAGTTTTGGTATCCGACCACGGCGGGGAGCTTGTCTCCATTGTGAAAAAAGAGAGCGGGCAGGAATATATCTGGAACGCGGATCCTGCATTCTGGAACCGCCACGCACCCGTTCTTTTCCCGTTTGTCGGCGGGCTAAAGGATAAGACTTACCGTTATCAGGGGAAGGAATATTCGCTTGGGCAGCATGGGTTCGCGCGCGATATGGAATTTGAACCCGTCTCAAACAATGGAACGGAAATCTGGCACCGCCTCCTTCCGACCGAGGCAACACGCGCCGTTTACCCGTTTGATTTTGAGCTGGAAACCGGGGTCCGCCTGTTCCGCAACCAGGTAATTGTGCTCTGGCGTGTGGCAAATATGTCGGAGACGGAAAAAATGTATTTTTCTATTGGTGGGCATCCGGCGTTTCTATGCCCGGCCGGCGGGAAAGGGAAACGGTGCGATTATGAGATTTTGCTGGAAGGGGTTTCCATCGTCAATACGAGGATGCTTTCCGGCGGCCTTGCGATGACAGGGTTGGAGCAGCTTGAGTTGGAAAAGAAAGAGATCGGCGGGAAAAATTATGGGGCGGTCAAAGTTTCGGAACACCTGTTTGACCGCGATGCCTACATTGTGGAGGGGCATCAGACAAGGGAAGCCGCGCTTGCGGACCCGGATGGGCGGATCTACTTATCCGTAAAATTTGACGCGCCGCTTTTTGGCCTGTGGGCCCCGAAGGGGGAAGCGCCGTTTGTCTGCATCGAACCTTGGTACGGGCGTTGTGACAGCGTGGATTTTACGGGAACCCTAGAAGAGAAAGCCTATATCAACTGCTTAAATCCAAAGCAGGTATTTAACAAAAATTACCATATCTGC
>CAYMGZ010000244.1:0-5063 GCA_964390095.1 uncultured Lachnospiraceae bacterium
AACAGATCTTTATTATTGGGATCATGGCTGGGTCTTGGTGGGAGAAAGTGTGGAAACTGGCCAACAGGAGGAAACGGAAGCAGAGGAGGAAACGGAAACAGAGGAGGAAACGGAAGCAGAGGAAGAATCAGCAGAGGAAAAAACGGAAGCAGAGGAGGAAACGGAGGCGTTTCCAGCAGATCCGGGCACAGAGCCGGATGCCCGGCGGATGGCACAGTTTTTATTGGGTCAACAGGCTCCGGTCCGGATGGAACAGTTGCTTGAACTGACGGTCAGGCTGATTGCGGAAAACCGGATTGCGGAGGCAGCCACATTGGCAGAAACCATGGTAAAAGCACCGAATGCCGGCAAAAAGGCCGAACATTTTTATCAGGCATTCCGGCAGAGCATCCAGATGCCGGGGAGCATCTACCAGTATAGCAGTGAGGTGATTGGGGAGCAGCAGGCTGCATTGCCGGAGGATGCCTCACAGCTTTGTGGCCTCCAGCAAACAATGATTCTTGCCACATTGCTGTGGGCGATGGCGTTCCCGTCAAATGCCTACGACCATAACTTATACAATAACGTGAAAATGACCGTAAGCTTCAATGAAATCCAATCCGTCCAGAAATTAATTACGTTGTTGAGTGAGGAATTAAAGGCAGTTTCTTTTCAGAACGATGGTTTGGGCTTTTCGGGCGTTGTAATCAGCAGTCTTGTCAATAATGGGGAGAGGGAGCGCCAGATTAAGGAACTTTGCGAAAAGGCGGCGGAGCTTCGGCCGACCCCGACAAGCACGGTCAGCATCACGGGCTTGGAAACATGTCTAAAGAAGCTTGTGGGACCAAAAAGTATGATTGGCAATCTCCTTTTGCGGGTGGAAAAGAATGACATGGAAAATGTTTCCGAAATTAGGAATATTTTGGAAAGAAACTTGGGGAAAAATTATTTAAACTCGGACAGTGGGCTGGAGGAATATATTGACCAGTGTTGGGGTGAGTTGTTCCGGGATGACCCGCGCGTGAAGATCAAACATCTGGACAATGACACAACGGCGCGCAAGCAATGCAAGAAAGCGTTGACGGACCGCCTGAAACTGATCGAGGCTTGGACGGGCATCGTGCAGTCCGAGAAGGAATCCAAGTTTGGGCAGTACCGCGAGAACTACGCGCGTATCCGGAACCAGATGAAGACCTCGCTTTTTGAGTTGCTTGAGGAGACCGGCAGCAAGGAGGGGATGTCGGTTTATGAGGCGGCGGGCAGGAACATCCTGCACCGGATGGCAGAAAAGATGCTTGCTGTGCTGGATGGGCAGGTTCAGGCGGCGGACGAGAAATTTTATTATGACCTTTGCCTGACCCCGGAACTAATGTTGGGTGAGAACGGCGAGAATGTCGTGATGTCCGAACTTTATGACGTGCCGGGTATGGAGCCGTGGACTTTTGTGCTCCGTGCAGTCGCAGAGGGTCCGGAATCACCGGAACAAATCCTTGCGCAGGTAGACAATTACCAGGCAAAGCGCTGGTACCGCAACTATGGCAGCGAGGCGCTCCTGCTGGGCTATTTGGGCAAGGAGAGGCCGAACCGGACACAGGGGATCCAGAACGCGGAGCAGGAGGCTGGACGGATGGTCGAGACGTTCCGGGGGGATGTACGCCTAAACCGCGCTTACGGGAAAATTCAGGAATCTGCGATGGAGACGGCGTTTTCGGTGTTAGGGCTGGCGAAGGAATTCTTTTTTTACACCCACAATTATGCAAGCTTCAAGATTTTTCTGGCAAGGCTGAAAGAATTGCTTGGGCGTGAGGTTGAGGAGCAGGCGGTGCGCTACGAAAAGAGGATACAGGAACTGGAAGCAGACAGCCGCTTTGCGGGGGCAGCGATGCTTCCTGTGATCCGGCAGGCGCTCGCCGACCGGAATTTCAATAGTGTTGACTCCTATATCAACCAGCTCCAGAGCGGGATCAGGGATATTCCTGTAAATGAGCGGCCAATGGAGCCAAAACAGAATTTCCTCGCACAGTTTCAGGATTGCGAAAAGGGGTATTACGATGAGTGCCAGAACAGTGTGCGGCACCGCGCGGAAAACCCGGCGCGCTGGGGCGAGCAGGCGTTGGAATCCATGGGGAAGAAATACCAGCACTGGGCATCACCGAACGAGAAGAAAAAAGGCTGTACATGGCTTAGTAACTGGATTATGATGCGGGGGGACAAGAATAACACCATCCGGGTCAAAAACCTTTTGGCAGGACTTGGCTTTAAGGTTTGGAAGGTTGACCGGGTCAACCAGGATGAGGATGCAGGACCGATGGCAATGTATGAGCTGTTTGAGGTAAGTGCGGAAAAAACATCCGCGGGGCTGAAAGATTATCCGCACCCGATCTATAAGTTTGGCACGGAATTAAGTGACCCAATGTATGTTGTCTGCCTGTATGGCTGCAAAGGGGAATCCACGCTGATCCATGTGATGACGAGCGTGCTGCAGCTTAACGGGCCGACGATCGTTTTGATGGATGGTACCCTAACCATAGCGGGCCGCCATCGTGTAGCGGAGAAATTTAAGGTAGGTACAAGCGGGCAGAGCCCATTTTTGTTAATTGACCGGGTGCTTCTGCTTTATCTGGCTTCGCTGGATGAGGGCGACCGGCAAAATGCCATGTTGTACTGCACGCTGCCGTATACCTTTGAGGTGCTTTACGGCAGCGGAAGCGGCGCGGTGCCGGAGGAGATGTTCATCGGCCGCATCAGCGAGATGAATGACTTGCGCAATGAGCAGGGACCAAGCTTGGTCTATGGAGGACGGCAGTTAGGCAAGACTGCCCTGTTAAACCGGGCGAGCAAGACAATCCATGACCCGGCGAACAGGGATTATTCGTTCTGTGTGGATGTCAAGGATGCAGGGAGTGGCGTGCTGTTGGAAAAGATGAACCGGCAGCTTTTAAAGCTAAAGCTTTTTGACCAGCCGTTTGGCTCGTTAAAGGAAATGTGCGAGGCGCTCCAAGAGGCTTACGAGGACGGGAAAATCCGCAAGCTCCGGGTTTTTGTGGATGAAGTGGATAAGATTTTTGAAGAATTTAGCAGGCATGATTACGAGGAACTGCGCCCATTTATTGTCATGCGGGATGAGACGAAGCACCATGTGAAATTTGTGTTCGCCGGTACGCACAATGTGGCGGCAACGGAAAGTGTGGAAGAAAAGAACAGCAACTTGCTGCATATGGGAACACCGCTGTGCATCGAACCGCTATCCCCAAGTGATGCGATCAAGCTCATCCGCATCCCGATGTCCTATCTTGGGTTTGAGATTGGCGATTCGCAAATTGAGTTGATCCTTTCAAACACAAACAATTATCCGGGCCTGATTCACATGTTCTGTAACGCGCTGATCCAGTCGGTCTGCCGGGATTATGAAATTTATTACAGCGGCAATGGTGAGAAGGAAAATCCGCCGTACCGCATTTCGGACGAGCAGATGCGGGCGGTGTTCAAGGAAAAGGATATCCGCCGGGAGATTGGCACAAGGGTCATGTCCACGATCAAATTGGACCCGAAATACCATGTCATTTCCTGCCTGCTTGCCAACATGACATATGAGGATCGGGAAAATGGCCGCAGCCGGCTGTATGGGCATAGCGCAAAAGAGATTTTGGAATACAATGAGAAAGAGACAAAACTTCCATTGCTCATGGGCATGGCGGAAAAGGATTTGAATGCTTTGCTGGATGAGATGAGGCGGATGGGTATTTTGTGGAAAAAGGAGGAAACAGGGCAGTTCCGCTTCCGGCAGCAGGATTTTCTTGACTATATCGGAACGAGTGATCAGGTGGTTGGCTGGCTTTTGGTCGAAGGTAGGAGGGTAGGGGAATAATGGTGGACGATGTCATGAGTTTTTGGTGGGAAAATATTACCGGTCCCCAAATGATGATCGAGGAGATCGTCCGCCATCTGACTGAAGGGAAAAATGTCGTGCTGCGTCTGGATGTCCGCTTGCCGTGGACGGAGCAGATGCGCGACCTTGTGATGCACCAGTTGGAGAGGGCACGCCTTGAGTTGTTGGCTTGGGCAGATGTGCATGAAAATAACGAAATTGTGCCGAAAATTTTGAAGAATATCCGGAGGGGCGGGCTGGATGCATGTCCCTCCGGATACGATTCGCAGTTGGCATACTTAAAAAATGAAGGGATTTTCCGGAATTCCGTCGTGTGGGTTGTTCCGGAAGGGGAGGGGGAACAGCCGCTTCTGGTGCGGTTTTTATCGGACTACCGCGGCAAAGGGCTGGAAGAGCATGGGGTATTCGTTGCGGAAATCCCGGCAGGCCAGCACCTACCCAAATTATCCGGCAGCACTGCGGTGGTAAACAGCAAGGATTATATCCGGCATGGCGACCTGCTTTTATATGCCAATGTCCTGGTGGACGGGGAACGGAAATTCCCGGCAGAGTACAAAGGTTATATAGCCTGTGTGGCGGCTAACCTCGCGGGGCGGAATGCAGGGTTGGTCCCGGTGCTGCTTGGCGGGATTGATTTTGAAAATGAAGATCCGAAGGAGGCGTTTTGCCGGCTGTGGGAACAAGGATATCTGGACGAACTGGATGTTTTGCCGGACGGACAGGAACTGGAACAGCGTCTGTGGAAGGCACAGCTGCAATCCGCGTTTGCGGGGATTGAGATGGAGCGGCTTAAGATTGCGAACGAACATGCGGCGGAGATTGAGGAAGCGATTGCAACAAAATATTGGGAACCAAAATGGAACCGGTATGGGTATATTACACAGTATGGGGAGGAACTTTCCTGTGCCTCCGATGTGGAACTGGGAACATTGGTCCGGATGATGAACCTGCGGCGTGGGGATGAGCAAAAGCAGTATCTGCTTTATTTTCCGGATGAGCAGCTGCGCGGTTGGATTACTTTTTTGACGGAGTGCCGAAACCGTTTGGCACACCATAAGACTTGCACGCCGGAACAGATGAAGCATCTTTTAGGTTCCCTGCAAAAGTGAATCCGTAAAATCAAGAAAGGGTAAGTTTTGGATAATAAGCATAAAGTATTAAAAAATTATTTTGGATATGACAGCTTCCGCGAAGG
>CAYMGZ010000245.1:0-5036 GCA_964390095.1 uncultured Lachnospiraceae bacterium
TTAAAAACTTGGCAAACTTGATAACATCATTTAAACCGGGAATTTTCCGGCAGTTTCAAAAAATTTCCTTCCCCGATGTCTTTTTTACAAAATATCTTTATTTTGTTGACTTTTCCCTTGTCCTACACTATAATTTATTTATATGATATACAAGTTCTATATACAAGTTCTGCACACGGTGCTTTCTGTTCCACACGGGAAACGCAAAAAGATGCCTGTGGCTGCCAATCCTTGATGACCATACCTTGCCGACGGAACAAAGAACACGAATTCATAAACATTGAAGAAAGGATACGGAAATGGGAAAATTTTTATACGAGACAATCAAAGATTATTTGAAGAAACTGATCCAGGAAAACAAAAACGTGCCAAACTACAAACTGCCCTCCGAGAACCAGCTCGCCATGCGTTTTTCCACCACGCGCATGACCGCAAAACGCGCCATCAGCGAACTGCAGGAAGAAGGGCTGCTCTACCGTATCCACGGCAAAGGCTCCTTTATCACCACCGACACCCCGCAGGACGCTGAAGCTTCGGTCAATGAATTTATCTGTATGCTCCTGCCAAACCTTGAAAGCCATTTTATTTTGGAATTGATCGCCGGGGCAAGGAAATACCTAAAACCGTTCGGATACCACCTGCTGATCATGAGCGAAAGCGAAGACGAACTACGGTCATTCAACCTAATCAAACGCATCGTCAATTTAAACGTCAAGGGGATCATTGTTTTCCCAAACAGCCGGGCACATTACAACAAAGACTTGCTTCTCCTGGCACTCAATAAATTCCCGGTTGTTTTTGTGGACCGGACACTGCATGATTTTGATATCAGTTCCGTGACCAGCGACCACATCAACATCGGCCGCCGGGGAGTACAATTTTTGATAGACAAGGGTTGCCAGAACATCGGCTTCATCTCCATGCCAAGGGAGGATTCCAGCAGCATCTCCCGCCGGCTGACAGGATACGAAAAAGCCCATGTGGAGAATGACCGCCGCATCATCCCGCGCCATGTCCTCTACGTGACCAAAAATGACCCGAACCAGACCGAGCAGATCACGAGGTTCCTCACGGAAAACCCGCAGCTTGACGGACTGCTCTCCTATGGTGGCAAAGTGGGCTTTAACGTATACAAGGCCATCCAGAAAACCGGCCGCAAAGTCCCGGAAGAGCTCAAAGTCATCTTCCTCGACGACGAATATGCCGACTACTGTGACCTGCTGCCCTTCTCCCCCACCTGCATCGCACAAAAAAGCTTTGAGATCGGGGGCAGGGCGGCGGAACTGATCATTAACTATATCACCACCAACACCATCACAAGTGACAAGATCCAGCTCGACTGTGACATCATCGAGCGGGAATCCACCAGAAAGGGGTAAGCATCATGGACAATGAAAAAACACCAAAAAAACCGGAAGCCATCTACTATTTCGCCGCCACCCACTGGGACCGTGAATGGTACAAAACCCTGGACCAGTTCCGTTTCATGCTCGTCCCGGTCATGGACGGCATCCTCTCCGTCCTGGAGGAAAATCCGGATTTTTCCATTTTCACGCTGGACGGACAGACCAGCATCCTGGACGACTACCTTGCCGTCCGTCCGGAAAACGAAGGGCGGCTTGCACGGCTGATTTCCGGAAAACGGCTGCTCATCGGCCCATGGTACACGATGCCGGACGAATTCCTTGTTTCCTCCGAAAGCCTGATCCAGAATCTTTTAAAAGGGCACGAGATCACCGCCTCCTACGGTGTACCCTGCCTAAAAACCGGGTATGTATGTGATTCCTTCGGGCATATCGCCAATTTCCCGCAGATTCTAAACGGCTTTCGCATCCACACCGCACTGGTCAGCCGCGGCTTAAACGACAGCGAAACCGAATGCTTTTTCTGCTGGGAAAGCCCCGACGGATCCTCCGTCACCGCCTTCAAAGCACCCGAAACCTGTGGCTATGGCTCCTTCTACCACGAGGCGCTTGCCCCGTTTGGCAATGATTGCGGGGCACATCTTGATGAAATTACCGGGCGCGCCATCTCCTATGTGGAAAAAGAGCTTCTCCGCAGCCACCTTCCCATTGCACTCCTGATGGACGGCATGGACCATGCCCCCATCCACGGTTTCATGCCGGAAATCCTAAAACGCCTGTCCGCACATTTTTCCTGCCCGGTAAAACAGCTTCCGCTGGACGAACTGCTCTGTGCGGTCGGCGGGCAAAAACTCCCTGTATTGCGCGGCGAGCTGGTTTCCCACGGGGAAAAATATGTGATGCACAACAAACTGATCCCGCATACCCTCTCCTCGCGCCACGACCTAAAGCAGGCAAACGATGCCTGTGAGCGCATCCTTGAGCGCTTTTGCATGCCCGCCGCCGCCATCCATGTACTGTGCGGCCGCAGCCCGGAGGAAGGCTACTTAAAGCTCGCCTACGGCTACCTGCTGCAAAACCACGCGCACGACAGCATCTGCGGCTGTTCCATCGACGCGGTACACCGCGAGATGCGGACACGGTTTGCCAAGGCATCCGACACGGCGGAGGAATATTTCAAACAATTTTGTGCGCAGTATTACGACCTTTTTTCCGACGACCGGGAAGAAGGATGTATTGTCACCATATTCAATCCGCTCCCATACCCTTACCACGGGCTGCTGGAATTTGACATTGATTTCCCGCAGGATTTCAAGACACAGAAATTGGAATATATGAAATACGAACAGCGCAACACTTTCCTGCTATACGACGAGGAAGGGAACGAATTAAACTACAACCTAATTTCCGCCGCACGCGGCCGGATGGTTCCCGCCTTTTACGCCAATACCCGCCCGGCAGACCCCCACCGCGTCGCCGTAGTTTCCACATTGCGCCCGATGGGATTTACTTCCTTTTCAGTGCGGCCGCTTTCCATGCCTTACCGGGTCACAAAGCGCCTTGCGGGGAGCGCTGCTTCCTGTTCCAACGAACGGATCCATTTTTCCATCCAGCGCGACGGCACCATCACCATCAAGGACCTTGAAACAAACCACGTTTTTTCCGGGCTGCATTCTTTCATTGACGGCTGTGAGGCGGGCGACGGTTGGTACCACACCCGCCCGGTTTCAGACGAAGTATATTACTCCTCCGGCTGCAGCGTCTCCGTCTGCAAAACCTTTGACGGCTATGCCGCGTGCAAATACCTTGTCCGCTATACATGGATGCTGCCCCGCGAAAAATGCACGGAAAATGGTTTTTCCGGAAGAAGTGGGGAATTCCTCCCACTGACCATCTCCTCGGAATTTACGATTGCCCGCGGTTCAAAACTTGTGCGTGTAAGGACAGAAATCAATAATAATATCAAAGACCACAGGTTACAACTACATCTCCCGACCGGCCTTTCTTCCGGCCATTACCACGTCAACCAGTGTAACCTGATTTTGACAAGGCGCAGTGGGCTTGACCACAGCCATGTGCATTGGAAGGAAGCCGATATCACGGAATATTCCTTTGAGGATATGGCTTATATCCGGGACGGGGAAAGTGGCCTGCTTTTCATTTCCGGCGGTGGCATGCATGAGATTTCCTGCCCTGCGGATACAAAAAACAGCATGGACATTACCCTGCTGCGCTGTTTTGGGAGAACCACCGGAACCAACGGCGAAACCGATGGGCAGTTGTTGGGGCAGCAGGTATTTGAATATGCGCTGATGCCGATTTCAAATGAGACGGAAAGCGAATTGGTGCGGATTAAGGACCGCTTTACGGCAGGATTCCGGGCATTTACCGTTCCACACGCAAAAACTTTTGCGCTTGGAAGTGCTTTTTCCATGCAATCCGCGCACTGTGCCTACATCACATCCCTGCCCGCAAAACACGGCGGCATCCTGCTGCGCGTCGCCAATTATTCTGGGCAGGAAGACCACTGTACCTTTACTTTCGCGGTGCCGGTACAAAAAGCATGCCTGTGCAATTTTTTGGAGGAAGAAACCGGGGAAGCCCTTGTGGATGGGAATACCGTAACGTTTCCTGTCGGGGCATACCGCATGGCAACACTGCATATGCAGGCAAAAAAAGAAAACCGGGTGCAGGATGCCCCGGTATCCGCTCTTTCCTAACAAAGGAGGCTGGCATTGCCAGCCTCCCATTCATCTACCGAAGCCCCAGCTGCGCCATTTCAAAAAATCCATCCTGCCCCATCCGGCAGGGGCGGAAATCCGCCCCGCCATTCCAGCGCGTGGTCAACACGGGCGTTCCATCCGTTCCTATCTTAAGGCCTGCCTCACCAAAACCGTTCCCGAAAATTCCAAAAACATCCTAAAAATTTTTCCCGGGCAGCCCCCCATTCGCCGGGTTGTCAAGCAGCCTGCCATCCTCCCCAAACCGCGAACCATGGCACGGGCAATCCCACGAATGCTCCGCTTTGTTCCATTTTAGCACACAGCCAAGATGCGGACAACGCTTTTTCGACGGAATCAAAAAATTCCCCAAAGTCGTGGACATATTGACAAAAAGCTGCGGATGCAGCACTCCCCGCGAAGGGTCAAACACATCCGCATAAGGATTTTTCCTGCCTGTCAGCATATCCGCAAGCAGCATCGCCCCCGCCATTGCCGAAGTCATCCCCCATTTGTTAAACCCTGTCGCCACGTAACAATCCGCCATATTCCGCGCATATTTCCCAATATATGGAATCCCGTCCAGCGTCATGCAATCCTGCGCCGCCCAGTGCGCCACCTCGCGCGCCTGCGGATAATGCCTGCGCGCAAATTTCCTCAGTTCCTGCCAGGCACCGCCGTCGTTCCCCGTCCGGTGCCCACCGCCGCCAAGCAACAAAATATCCCCACACCCACGGAACGAAAGCCCCGTTTTCGCCTCATCCACATACATCCCCGCCAAAACCTTCCCATCCGCAGATACCGCCCCGCGCAGGCCGTCCCTTTCCGTTTTTTCCAGCTTGCCAGATACATCCTGCTGCTTTTTTGCCTGCCGGCCGCCTGTCCCTGTTTTTTCCGCCCTGCCCACTGCATCCTGCCGTTCCCCCGCGCGCGGACCTTCCACCCCCTCCAG
>CAYMGZ010000246.1:0-5034 GCA_964390095.1 uncultured Lachnospiraceae bacterium
GTATTCATGTATTTTTTCAAAAAGAACCAGTATTCCAAGGCGCACCGGCCATGGCCTGCCACGGAGAAGTTCCCGCTGTGGTTTTTCCTCGCGGGTCTGGTGTTTTTCTTGATCTTCATGAGCATGATGAAGGCGATGCTTGGGTGAGGCTATAGTGTGATGTCTGGCCTTCCATAATGTTTTTTTGGGGAAGGCATAGGTAGAATTACGGAAAAAGGGAGGCAGAATCAATGGGAATGACGATGACACAGAAAATCCTCGCGGCGCATGCGGGGCTTGACCATGTGGAAGCGGGGCAGTTAATCGAGGCGGATCTTGATATGGTGCTCGCAAACGATATTACGGGGCCGGTCGCGATCCACGAGGTTGCAAAGCTGAACAAAAAGGATGTTTTTGATAAGGATAAGGTTGCGCTTGTGCCGGATCATTTTGCCCCGAACAAGGACATCAAGTCCGCGGAGCATTGCAAATGCGTGCGGGAGTACGCGAAGGCGCAGGGGATCACGAATTATTTCGAGGTCGGCCAGATGGGGATCGAACATGCGCTGCTGCCGGAAAAAGGGCTGGTGGTGGCAGGGGATACCTGTATTGGTGCGGACTCACATACCTGTACTTATGGTGCATTAGGTGCATTTTCAACGGGCGTTGGCAGCACGGACATGGGTGCCGGGATGATTACCGGGAAGGCGTGGTTTAAAGTTCCGTCCGCAATCCGTTTCATCCTGACCGGAAAAATGAAGCCGTGGGTATCGGGCAAGGATGTAATCCTGCATATCATCGGGATGATCGGCGTGGATGGCGCGCTTTACCGGTCCATGGAATTTGTGGGGGACGGCGTGGCAAACCTTTCGATGGATGACCGGTTTACCATTGCGAACATGGCGATTGAGGCGGGCGCGAAAAACGGGATTTTCCCGGTGGATGCGGCAACCATCAAATATATGGAGGAGCATTCCGCAAAACCGTACCATGTGTTTGCGGCGGATGAGGACGCAGTTTATGATGAGACTTACACCATCGACCTAAATAGCCTGGAGCCGACCGTTGCTTTTCCGCATCTGCCGGAAAACACAAAGACCGTGAAGGAGAGCGGGGAAGTAAAGAGTGATCAGGTGGTGATCGGCTCCTGCACCAACGGGCGCATCAGCGACATGCGTGCGGCGGCAAAAGTGCTTGCGGGAAGGAAGGTGGCGGACGGCGTGCGCGCAATCGTCATCCCGGCAACGCAGGCGGTCTACCTGCAGGCGATGGAGGAAGGGCTGTTAAAGATTTTCATCGAGGCGGGCTGCATCGTGAGCACGCCGACCTGTGGTCCTTGCCTTGGCGGGCATATGGGGATTTTGGCGGCAGGAGAGCGGGCAGTCTCGACGACGAACCGCAATTTCGTAGGGCGCATGGGGCATGTGGAATCCGAGGTGTACTTGGCAAGCCCTGCCGTAGCAGCGGCATCTGCCGTGACTGGCAAGATCAGCGAGCCGGCGGATCTTGGGCTGTAGTGTAGGAGATTGGCACTGTATCTGGCACATACGGAACTAAAAAATCAGTATGTGCCAGGTACAGTGCCGGAAGGGATTTGATGGAAGCCATGCGGACAGAAAATCCCTTCCCTGGTCATTGGCACTGTACTTGGCACATACGGAACTAAAAATAGAAAGGTGGTTTATCGATGAGAGCACATGGAACCGTTCACAAATATGGGGATAACGTCGATACGGACGTAATCATCCCGGCGAGATATTTGAATTCCTCCGACCCGAAGGAACTCGCAAAAAAATGCATGGAGGACATTGACGCGGATTTTGTGAACCGCGTAAAGCCGGGGGATATCATGGTGGCAAACAAAAATTTCGGCTGTGGCTCCTCAAGGGAACACGCGCCGATTGCAATCAAGGCATCCGGGATTGCCTGCGTGATTGCGGAGACATTTGCGCGCATTTTTTACCGCAACGCGATCAACATCGGGCTGCCGATCATCGAATGTCCGGAAGCGGCGAAGGCGATTGTGGCGGGGGATGAGGTGGAGATTGATTTTGACACCGGCATGATCTACGACCGCACGAGCGGTCAGGAATTCAAAGGGCAGGCATTCCCGGAATTCATGCAAAAAATCATAAAGGCGGAGGGGCTGATGAACTACATCAACCAGAAAGAAGCCTAGAAACCGGAACTAAAAATCAGTATGTGCCCGTACAGTACCCGGCAAGAAATTTCCGGGAGCCATGCGGACAGAAATTTCTTGCCCCCGTCAATGGGTACTGGGAGGGCACATACGGAACTAAAAATAGGAGGCAACATGTATAAAATTACCAAAAAAAGATTTCTGGCAGAGAATATCTTCCTGATGGATGTGGAAGCGCCACGCGTGGCGAAAAACTGTTATCCGGGCCAGTTTGTCATTGTAAAGACAGACGAAAAAGGGGAGAGGATCCCGCTTACCATATGCGATTATGACGCGCAGGCAGGCACCGTGACGATTGTCGTACAGATGATCGGTGCCTCGACAAAAATGATGGCGGAGTACGAGGAAGGGGAATACTTCAGCGACTTTACAGGCCCGCTTGGCTGTAAGTCCGAACTGGTTGACGAGCCGGTCGAGGAATTAAAAAAGAAGAAAATCCTTTTTGTCGCGGGAGGGCTTGGGACCGCCCCGGTGTACCCCCAGGTAAAATGGCTGCACGGGCTGGGGGTTGCGGCAGATTGCATTATCGGGGCAAGGAACAAAGACCTGATCATTCTGGAAGAGGAAATGAAAGCGGTCGCGCAGAATGTCTATGTGGCAACCGATGACGGTTCCTATGGTTTCCACGGGAACGTCAACGATAAGATCAAGGACCTGGTAAACAATGAGGGGAAAACCTACGACCTTGTGGTCGCGATCGGGCCGCTCGTCATGATGAAATTTGTCAGCCTCCTGACAAAGGAACTTGGGATCAAGACCGTGGTCAGCATGAACCCGATCATGGTGGATGGAACCGGAATGTGCGGTGCCTGCCGCCTGAGTGTGGATGGCAAAGTAAAATTTGCCTGTGTGGACGGGCCGGAATTTGACGGGCATCTTGTCAATTTCGATGAGGCGATCAAACGTGCGCAAATGTACCGGACGGAGGAAGGGCGCGCGGCCTTACGCGAGAAGGAAGGCGCGACACACCACGGCGGCTGCGGGCATTGCAACGGTTAAAAACGTGAAAAAAACTAAAACTTTTCAGCAATCAGAAAGGGCAAGGTAACGATTCATGGAGGTTGATGTATTAAAGAGGGTTCCGGTCAGGGAACAGGACCCGAGGGTCCGTGCGACAAATTTCGAAGAAGTATGCTTAGGCTATAATATGGAGGAAGCAAAGGCGGAAGCTTCCCGCTGTCTGAAATGTAAAAACCCGCAGTGCCAGAAGGGGTGCCCGGTTAACATTGACATCCCGGGTTTTATCCGCGAGATCGAGGCGGGGAAGGTGGAGGACGCGTTCCATGTGCTCAGCATGTATTCTGCCCTCCCGGCAATCTGCGGGCGCGTCTGCCCACAGGAGAGCCAGTGCGAGGCAAAATGCATCCGTGGGATCAAGGGCGATGCCGTCTCCATCGGGAAACTGGAACGTTTTGCGGCGGACTGGGCGCGGGAAAACGGCATCCGACCGCAGGCTGCGGCAGAAAAGAAAGGCAGGAAAGTAGCCGTGGTCGGTTCTGGCCCTGCCGGTTTAACCTGCGCGGGGGAACTTGCGAAATCCGGCTATGATGTAACAATCTTTGAGGCGCTGCACGAGCCGGGCGGTGTGCTCGTATACGGCATTCCGGAATTCCGTCTTCCCAAAAAGGACGTGGTTGCCGCCGAGATTGAGAACGTGAAATCCCTTGGGGTCAAAATTGAGACCAATGTCGTAATCGGGAAATCCACGACAATTGATGAGCTGATCCATGAGGAAGGCTTTGAAGCGGTATTCATTGGATCCGGCGCAGGGCTGCCGAAATTCATGGGAATTCCGGGGGAAAATGCCAACGGTGTGTTCTCGGCGAATGAATTCCTGACAAGGAACAACCTGATGAAGGCGTACCGTGAGGATTACGACACGCCAATCTTTAAAGGGAAGAAAGTGGCCGTGGTCGGCGGCGGTAACGTGGCGATGGATGCCGCAAGGACGGCACTGCGTTTGGGTGCGGAGGTGCATATCGTGTACCGCCGTGGCGAGTCCGAGCTCCCGGCGCGTGTGGAGGAAGTGCACCATGCGAAGGAGGAGGGGATCATCTTTAACCTCCTGACGAACCCGAAGGAAATCCTTGTGGATGAAAACGGATGGGTCCGCGGCATGGTATGTGTGGAAATGGAGCTTGGTGAGCCGGATGCATCCGGGAGAAGGCGGCCGGTGGAGAAGGCCGGGTCGGAGTTTGAGCTTGCGCTTGATACCGTGATCATGTCGCTTGGAACAAGCCCGAACCCGCTGATCTCATCCACCACAAAAGGGCTTGAAATCAACAACCATAAATGTATTATCGCAAGCGAAGAAAACGGAAAGACGACAAAGGAAGGTGTTTACGCGGGCGGGGATGCCGTGACCGGGGCGGCAACCGTCATCCTTGCGATGGGTGCCGGCAAGGCAGCAGCAAAGGGGATTGACGAATATTTATCAAAAGAATAAGAATTAGAAGTCAGGGGAAGGGAAGGGAACCTCCCCCCTCCCCCTCCACCGGGAAGAGCACGGGGTGCAGGCAGGACTTCGCCGGGGAAAACAAAGAAGGACATAACCCATCTTGTAAGATGTGCAGGAGCAAAAAAGCAGGAAAATACAATGTTTGAAAAGATGCCCCTATGGAAAATGGCGGCAGATTTAAAATTCTCCTTTACAAAATGGCGAAAATGATATATAATAGAACCATTGAAGGATTTTTGGCAATTCAATATCGGGAAAACATTTGCATCTGTAGCTCAGTTGGATAGAGCACCGGCTTCCGGAGCCGGGTGTCGTAGGTTCGAATCCTATCAGGTGCATTTTTTATTTCACTCTTTTTTCGTCTGGATCTGTTTTGTTACAAGGAAACCTGTATTTT
>CAYMGZ010000247.1:0-5033 GCA_964390095.1 uncultured Lachnospiraceae bacterium
AAATTCTGCATGTTGCGCGCGCCGATTTGCAGCATGTCCACATATTTTACGGCGGTTTCAATCGCGGCAAGGCTTGTCACTTCGCAGACAACCGCAAGCCCGGTTGCCTCGCGCGCCTCCTTCATCAGACGCAGCCCGTCCTCCTCAAGCCCCTGGAAGGAATACGGGGAAGTGCGCGGCTTGTAAGCGCCCCCGCGCAAAATCTGCGCGCCGGATTTTTTGATGGCCTGCGCGGTCTGCATTACCTGTTCCTCGCTCTCCACGGCGCAAGGACCGGACATAATGACAAATTCGTTCCCGCCGATTTCGGTATTCCCAACCTTGACAACGGTTTTTTCCGGGTGGAATTTTTTGTTTGCCAGCTTGTAGCTTTCGGTGACGGAGACAATGCGCTCCACGCCCTCCACAATCTCAAGGTTCTGGTCCATCAGCCTTGTTTTGTCGCCGATCACGCCGATGATTGTGACTTCCTTGCCGTCGGATACGTGCGGTTCCAATCCGTTTGCGCGGATGATGCCGAGTACGTTTTCGATATTTTCCTTGGAAGCCTTTGGCTTCATCACGATAATCATGGTATTCTTCTCCTTTTCAAAGCAATTTTGCATGGTGTGCCGTTAACAAAGCCCGGACACGTTATGGACTATTGTAATGGAATCTTTGCCAAATGTCAATACTCTATAGCTTTAAAGCGCAACGGTTTAAAGCAAAAAAATAAGGATCACACCGAAAGGCTTATGTGACAAAATTTTTATGGATAACAAAAAGACAAATGTAGACATGGCAGACAAGACAGAAAAGAAAAACAATTTGCAAAAACATTTCAGAAAATTAAAGAAAATTGTTGTAAATATAATAATAATTTGGTACAATGGATAACAGGGGGCTATCATCCGGGATTCCGGGTCGTCCAATAAAGAAAAGGAGAGGCATGTTATGGAGACTTACAAATACGAAAAAATCAGGAATGTAGCGGTGCTCGGGCACGGCGGGGCAGGAAAGACGACGCTTGTCGAGGCGATGGCATATACGACGGGCATTACGACGAGGCAGGGAAGGGTGGAGGACGGCAGCACGATCAGCGATTATGACAAGGAAGAGGTAAAGCGCCAGTTTTCCATCAGCACCTCCGTCGTGCCGGTCATCTGGGAGGACACGAAGATCAATTTCCTAGACACACCGGGATATTAAGATTTAGTCGTCGATCTGGAGGAGGCGGTTTCCGCAGCGGATGCTGCCGTGATCGTGGTCTCCGGCAAGAAGGGTGTCGAGGTCGGCACGCGCAAGGCGTGGGACCTGTGCGAAAAATATAAGATACCGCGCATTTTCTTTGTGACGGACATGGACGATGACAACGCGAGCTTCCGCCGCGTGATTGAGCGCCTGACGGAACTTTATGGGAAGCGCATCGCGCCGTTCCACTCGCCGATCCGCGAGAACGAGAAATTTGTCGGTTTTGTCAATGTCGTAAAGATGGCAGGACGGAAATTCACGAAGCTTTCCGATTACGAGGAATGCCCGATCCCGGACTACTCGATGGAATATGTCACGAAGTACCGCGAGGCATTGATGGACGCGGTGGCGGAAACAAGCGAGGAATTGATGGAAAAGTATTTCGAGGGCGAGGAATTCACGGCGCAGGAGATCTCGACCGCGCTGCGTTCGAGTGTCATCGATTGCAGCGTCGTCCCGGTATTGATGGGCTCCGGCTTAAATACGCAGGGCACGAACATGCTTTTGCAGGCGGTGGAAAAATACTTCCCGTCGCCAAACAAATGTGTGATCACCGGCATCAATGCCAAAACCGGGGAGACTTTTGCCGCAGACTATGACGCGAACAAACCGATGACGGCGAAGGTATTCAAGACGATCGCGGATCCGTTTATCGGAAAATTCTCATTTATCAAGGTCTGCTCCGGCATTTTAAAATCGGACGACACGATTTACAATGTGGACACGCAGACGGAAGAAAAGCTCTCAAGGCTTTACATCATGCGCGGCAAGGAACAGATTGAGGTCAAGGAGCTTTACGCGGGCGATATCGGTGTGATCGGCAAGCTTTCCAACACAACGACGGGCGACAGCCTTGCGACGAAGGCAAACCCTGTCCAGTTCGACCGCCCGAAGATGTCCGTCCCTTACGAGTACAAGAGCTACCGCGCAAAGAACAAGGGCGATGAGGATAAAGTTTCCCAGGCACTCTCCCGGCTGATGGAGGAAGATCTGACCCTGCGCACAAAGAGCGACAAGGAAAATCGTCAGTCCCTGCTTTACGGAATCGGCGAGCAGCACCTTGAGATCGCGGCGAGCAAGCTGTTGCAGCGCTTTAAAGTGGAGATTGAACTGGAGAGGCCGCGCGTGGCATACCGTGAGACGATCCGCAAGAAATCGACGGCGGAATACAAATATAGAAAGCAGTCCGGCGGGCACGGCCAGTACGGGCATGTCATCATTGATTTTGAGCCGCTCGGTGATATGGAGAAATCCTATGAATTTGCGGAAAACGTATTTGGCGGTGCGGTGCCAAAGAATTTCTTCCCGGCGGTTGAAAAGGGGATCGCGGACAGCGTGGAGGCAGGGCCTTTGGCGGGTTACCCGGTGGTCGGCATCAAGGCAACCCTGACAGGCGGTTCCTACCACGATGTGGATTCCTCGGAAATGGCGTTTAAGACCGCGACCATACAGGCCTTCAAGCAGGGCGTGATGGACGCGACCCCGATCCTGCTTGAGCCGATCGCGACGATCAAGGTGATCGCGCCGGAGCGTTTTACGGGCGATATCATGGGCGATCTGAACAAGAGGCGCGGCAGGGTGCTCGGCATGAACCCGCTGCACAACCGCCAGCAGGAGATCATGGCGGAAGTGCCGATGTCCGCGCTGTGCGGGTACTCGACGGACCTGCGGTCGATGACGGTCGGGATCGGTACATACTCGTATGAGTTCGCGAGGTATGAGCCGGCACCGTCGGATGTGCAGGCGAAGGTTTGTGAGGAGAGCAAGGCGCAATAAATCTTTATGGGAAATGGAGAGCGTGCTCCTTTTATCGGGCGGGGAAGTTTTTCTTTCTGCGCATAAAAACCGGGGATGGATCCACCAAGGGTCCATCCCCGGTTTTACGGGCGGAAGCCGCAAAAATCTCGCTTGGAACGAAAACCATTTCGGGCACTTTGGATTGTTGGGGAAAAACATTATGATAACAGGGAGAATGATGATGAAAAAGAGGAAAGACAAGCAAAGAATGTTTGGTGTGGGGCGGTTAGCAGCATTTTTGGTGCTGTGTCTGTTTACTTGTAACGCGCTTGGCGTGGGGAATGTTTTCGGTGTGCATACGGTGATGGCGGCGCAAAAGGAGAAGGGGGCGTTCGGGTTATCGGAAACGTCAATTTCGCTTTATGTCGGGAATACGTACCAGTTAAAAACGGTCAATGGCGACCCGGTTACGGATGAGTATGGCTGGACGTATTCGGCTTCCTTTTACAGCTCAGACCAAAATGTCGTGCGGGTGGATTCCCAGAGCGGGCTGGTCCGGGCTGTGGGGGCAGGCAAGGCGGATATTACGGCATATTATCTGGAACAGACCGTGACCTGCCATGTGAAAGTAAAGGCTGGCAGTTCCAAACTGGATAAGGAAAAACTGACATTATATGAAGGGCAGGAAACGACCGTTACGCTGACGAATGACAAGCACAAGGCGGCGGGATATGAATTTTTTGTCTATGAAAAGGAAGGAAATTTTGAGGACACCTGGGGTTTGTCCGTCACGTCGCAGGGAAAGGGTGTTTTTTTGGTCAAAGGTCTTGAAGCAGGGGAATATTACCTTGATTTGTCCCTCACGAACAAAAAAGGGGTAAGCCTTTCGGCGCGCTGCGAGGTGGAAGTATTAAAGTGCGGTTTTGGATCGAAGGATATTGCCGTGGCAGAAGGCGGAACCATCCAGCTAGATCTTACGGATGGGGAAATCCTGTCCTGTGTGGTCAGGGACGAAAGAGTCATCGGAATGAACGGATATTCGGATGAGTTTCCGTTTTGGGATGATATCAAAAACGATGACGGAAACCAGAGTGCAGGGGATGCCGGGAACAATGAGGAAAATCCTGCACAGCAGAAGATCAAGGTGGACGAGGGCGGGAAGCTGACCGGGATTTGCGAGGGGGAGACATTCCTTGCTGTCAAATGGCGCACGGTATATGGCGAGGAGCGGAGGGATTGGCTGGATGTTTATGTCACAAAGCCGGAATATGTACCGCTTGAAGGAAAACTATTCGCGGGGGACTGGTATGACCCGGAATTTGAGGGAATCAGTTTTTGCAGCAAAATGACAGTTGTTTCGAGCGATGACAAGGTCGTTGAGGCAATCAACTTATCGGATGGCAGCTGCAGGGTGATACCGCAAAAAGCAGGAAAGGCAACCCTTACGTTTACGGTGGATGGCATCGAGTTTCGCCAGAAGGTACAGGCGATCGCCCCGGAATGGGAACAGGACTTTGTGCTGGTCGTGAAAGGAAAAAGTAAAGAACTCGTATTTTCCGGCGTGCCAAAAGATTGTAAAGTGACGTGGGAAACATCCGACAAAAAAATCGTTACCGTGTCCGCAGACGGGAAGATCACGGGGAAAAAGGCAGGCATCGCACAGGTTACGGCGACACTTCTGGGGAAGAGTTTTCATTGCACCGTCACGGTCGGAAACAATAAAGGGCTGGTCGCGGCGGTCAAGGGCGAGACGGCGCTTGGCGCAAAATACAGCCAGGAAAAGAGGATGCAGGAGGGATATTATGATTGCAGTTCCTTCGTGTGGCGCTCTTATCGTGCGGCAGGAGTAAAACTTGGCGGTGTAGATTATCCGCCAACCGCTGCGGATCTGGCAAAAAGCATGGAAAAAGAGAAAAAAGTGATTGCCTATAAATATATTGACGCGGATGATCTAAAACCGGGAGATTTAATTTTTTATGCCAGCGGCGAGAATGGAAGATATGGAAATATCGACCATGTTGCAATGTATCACGGGGCATATTATTCGTGGGATGAGATGAATTCCG
>CAYMGZ010000248.1:0-5031 GCA_964390095.1 uncultured Lachnospiraceae bacterium
ATCCCCAGCCCTTCCCATATTTTCTGCATCTGAAGTCCTTCCTCGGTCTCCCCCATTCCTCATGCCCCCTTATCTCTTACTCCATTATCAGATCCTTTTGGATGCCTCCAAAACATCCTGTTCCCCCTACCCCATTCCAGATTCCCTCACACATAGTATAACATCCTGGGCAGCCAAAATGCAATCTGTTTTTCTTTTTCACTACCCCATCTTATCCCGCCACGGAGAAACCCCAGAAGCAGGGTACTACCCCAGACTTACCATGCTGGCTTGATGGTATACCGCAGGATATCCGAAGTCTACACCATACAACGATACCAAGGCGGATACTCCAGATGCCGTAACCCCGTAATCTGGCTATCCCCGTACCCCCATTGTTTCCAGCTTGCAGGCAAATATCCCCTGCCTAGCACTGCTGCAGTCTTTCAATCCGATAGACTACCCCCATAGGAGAAGCTTTCCCACCTGCCTCAGAAAACAATACCACTTTCCCGGAGGATTTCTGCCTCTTTCCCACCTTGAAGCTGGAAGATACCCCATTGCGCTGCCTTCCAGACTACACTTCCCCCCAAAAGGATACCCCTGACCCACGAAATACCAGATGCCACCCCCTTTCCCACTCAACCTCACCATTGACTGTCACGGAAAGAAAGAAACAAACTGATCCTACAGAAGAAGTTCTCCCAAATCGTGAAGGACAGCACGGAGGGAAAGAAGCAAACTACTCCTACAGGGGAAGCTTGAACACTACAGCCGGAGGATACCCCAACTGCCCTGAACCTGCTCAGCATCACATACCCACTGACCAGAAATAAAATACCACACTGGATGCCAGACAACCTTCATCAGATACCGGAAGATACCCCTTTACCTTTCCTTTCTGCATCATGCCTTCCATCACGTCCCCGTCCCCTGCACATTTCCACGCTTATCTTACAGGGAAGTCAATGAATCTTTATCCTGAAACAGATACCTATCAGCAATGAACCTGCGTGACCCAAAACCTAAACCTCCAACATCCCATTCACCAGCATTCCTCATATCTGTCACTATATACTGATCCATGTAATCACCTGTATCCTTGTTATGCTATAATTCATCTGAGTCAATACCTAAACTATGATATACAACCTGATGAACAATGCTCTATCTGTCAAAATATTACATTATTGCTTACCTTATCTATCACACAAAAAACAGGGGGTGCAAATACACCCCCTGTACCGATAGCCACACAGACTAATTCATTTCCGTAGTCTGACCATTCGGAATCTTGAAATCACAACCATCAATGTAAATCTTGTCAATAATAGTCGTCATCGTATCAATAGACTGTGCCACCGTGCTGCTGCGCTGTGCCGCCTTATACTCGGAACAATGATTTTCCTGCATCCACTTCGGTAAATCCTGCATATGCAATGTCAAGAACCACTGACCGGTCACAGCTTTCGTCATATTTCCATTCTTATTCGAAAAACGGCTGTCTGCATCCGGTGCTGCGCCGAAGTCAACCTTATCCTGCAAAGCAATATTACTTATCCTCATAGGGGTTGCCTCATAACGGCGAATGACGATTGTCTTGACCTGCTCATCATACCAATGACCATTTGCACCAAGATTACCCTTCGGATCTGCCTGTGAAGTATTCTCATCACTCTCAACGTGTTCAATCGCATTCAGGATCGCAGTATGCAGACCAGACTTATAAAATACCTCCTTTGCCTGATCCACAGTATCAAGGTCATAATCCTTACGGAGCTGTTCAAGGAACTGCTTAAAGGACTCATTATCCTCGACCACCTTACCCTTGCGGATTTCAAGCTGATATACCTCCTTCTCGGATACATCCACCTTACCACCACCAGATACCTTTTCAATCTTACCAACAGAAGCACTGAAATTATTATACTGCTTCGGCGTATACCCCGCAAGACCTGCAACATCAAGCTCAACATCCGCTGCCCAACGATCAACCTTTGTCATATCCTCAGCCCAAGTCTTGAATGCCTTCTTCAAATCCTGCTGCGAGGTACTATTACCCCAAGTATTATATACACTGCTGTTATCCGCAACCACCGTACTATAAGTCGTACCCTTCAGATTATCACCTGACTTAATAACATCAAGTGAATAACCATACATCAACACATCAAACGTGGTATCCGCCGTAAGGGTAATATCACTACCCGCATAAATCACCGGAAGCCCGCCAGAAAGCTTATCCGCTGCTACCCCGGTAGCTGTACCATCCGACCACAACTTACCTTTCACATCACTACCAGCAACTGCCTTCTTCAACCTAAAGATATACATGGAAGATGAATAGGACTGCCTCATCTCCTCACCAATGGTCATAATCTCAAAATTACCACCATCCATCGGCTTCGCCGTCTGACTGGAAATGTAATCACTGGTACTTCCAACAGTCTCACCACTGTGCTTGTGCGCACGCATCTCAACTTCTGGGTAATAATTGAGAACTACCTTTGTTGTATCCCCGCCTGTTGCACCATCATGATTCTTATTGTAAACATACTTAAAAATATCCTTTACATCCAACTTAGCTGAAGCCTTATTCGGAGTAGTGTCACCCTGCTTTGCCACGTTCTTCTCAAAAAGGACATCATCCACATTCTCCTCATTCAGCCCGATATCCTTCTTATCCGTGCGGTACTTATAAAATACCTCACTAATATCAACCTGAAACTCTGTACTAGCAGCCCCATTGATCAAAAAAGCATCAGACTTTGGATTACCACTTAACACATGATACGTAAAATTATGATTATGCGGAATTGGATGACCCATATAACCGTAAGTAGTATAACAATATCCACTGTCTGTTTGCTGCGTTAAAACATTTCCATCTCCAGCTACACTTCCTTGAGTATTAAATACTGCCTTCCAAAGCATAGTATCCTTAAATACCCCACTTATAGTAGCTTTGGAATTCCGATAAGCCGATGGCATCACAGTCTTTGTAGGCTTATTACCGACTGTGAGCTTCAACACCTGAGTAACAAAGGTCTTCCAGTCTGAATCGATTGTTGTCATCCCGGAAAGTGTTCGAGTATCCCCTGATACCTCACGCATTAAATCCAAATCATAAGTTACTACCCGGTTTACCGGATTATGCGTAGCACAAACATCCAAAACCTTTCCAGTCTGCAATACTGTAAGCTCAAACCAATTCGTAGTGGTATTCAATACCCATGCCTTCGCTACCGAAATAGTATCATTATATGCGGTTACATTACCTGAAAATGGAGCAGTAAACTTAATATCATAATCACGATGACCACTACCATCTCCTTTACAAGTAGCATTCCACCAATCCTTACTATGAGTTCCTTTGGCACAATAATGCTCTGTATGTGTATCCGACCAATACGTCCAAGTCTCTTTCTTCAGTGTTGTAACCTTATTCGTACCCGCATCCGGATTCGCCACAACATTCGGATAAATCTTATTCAACTCATAATCCGGCAATTCAACCTGTCCATTAGACGGTGATGGGGTTACTGGTGGTGTAATAGACTCATCTACCTTTAACAGGAACAACGTGTACCCCGGATCTTCCACAGTCTCATCCGGATTTGTACCCAAACCAATAGAATCCGGTGATTCTGACCTGCCTATACTACCAGACGATAAACTATCCTCAAAAGCTATTTTGACCTCATCCTTTGTATGCTTGCCTACCATACCATCCTTTATATTCTGGATGTGGTCATCCAATGTTTCAGGGTCTAGCACATCATCATTATTATATGCCAACCACAGGATGGTCTGTGGATCTGGAACATATTCCTTCTCCTCGGAAATGCTATACTCCATATCCTCCGTATCCACTATTACCTCGGGATCATCATCCGGATCTGTCTTTACAGTTACCTCAACTACATGAGATTCCGTCTTCGGAAACTTGACCCAAATATTCACATTCAGCCCAAATGCGCTACCTTTCCCAAACTTTTCATCCGTCACAGGAGGTTTTGCCAACTTATGCGCTGCATCAAAACCTTCCTCAGAAGCTAATTTAAAATTAGTAGTAGATTCAGCCTCAAGTTTTGCTTTCCAATCATCCGTTGGAGTTGCCTTCAGAGCTACAGCAATCCTCTCTGCATCAGCCTCACAAAGTTCCTTCCATATATGCCGGACAACACTACTTGCAGTCTTTGAACTACCAATTTTTTCATTACCATCATAAGACAAAGTCTCAAGATTTAATAAACTACCAAAATTCTTAGCATGATCCTTAACCTTATCCTTCTTCCAAGTTGCTTCAAACTTCGCTGGATCTATCTCATCCAAAATAGTATCCAGACCATCCACCATTGCAACATTCTTCTGCTTAATGTCAAACAGCCAAGCCGTAGCTGTTTTCAAAGTATAATCATCCAACACAGCATCATCCGGGAAGCCTATTCGTTTCCAAAGCTTGTCTGCCTCCTTCCACTTATCCTCAGATGCATCCCAATATTGCTCCTTAGTATCCCCAGTCTGGGAGGTTTCTACATAAGTTTCAAAACAATCATCTGGCTCTTTTTCACTATCGTATAAAATATTCAAAGTACTGGAAACAGTAGCTTCATCCTCCATATCCATACAAACAGTGCAAAGAAGAAATCCACTATAACTGTTAAAAATTGGCTTACCTGCATCATTCACTATTTTCGAATTTGTCACTGGCAATCCTTTATCTGCACCAATATACGTCATATATACACCACGCATATCATACCATTTTCCAGATGTATTAGTGGAACTACCCTCAGTAAACCATTTATTCCACTGTGTAACATTAGGATGGTCATTCTTATGTATCCACGTACAATAACTATCCTTATTACCCCAATCTTGCGTTGCACTTGATTGAGATAAAATCTTGCATAAATGTCTAGAAACATCCCTGAAAGAATATAACATAACTTCCTGCTTAGATGTAGCACTTATTAAAGCATTTGAAGTTCTAAACTCACACAACGGCTCAAAAACCATCTAAGAATTGTCCACGCTGTAAATATCTGG
>CAYMGZ010000249.1:0-5023 GCA_964390095.1 uncultured Lachnospiraceae bacterium
CACGCACCGCCAGATAATCCCCCTCGCACCCTAACATATAGTTGTCCTCGTCCCAGGCGGTAAAAACCTTTACCGTATGGGTCAGGCGTTTTGCAAAAATGGAGGTTTTCCCGGTTGGCAGGCAGGCGTGCGCATATGGCAGGATCGGCAGGATTTCCCCCGTATCCTTTTGGTGGATCACCGGGAGATAATCCCCCGTAATCTGAAATCCCCCTTCCACCTCACGGTAACTGCGCCCGAATTTTTCCCGCCCGATTGGATATACCTCCCCCCGTGCCCCGATCATGGCATAGGAATCCGCCTCCACGGTCATATCAATGTCCGCTTCGAGCGTGCGCACCATGATCTGCACCCCTTCCTTAAGGAAATCCGCAAGCCGGACAAAACCGACCCTCTGCGGGATCTTTTCGTACCGCGCCATCCCGTCCGCACAGAACCTGTAATCTTTTGCATAAATCAGCTCACAGGTTTCACAGTATTCTTCCATACGCCCATACAAAAACCTGCCCGGGTCATGTTCCCCTGACATAAGCTCAAGGTTTGTTTTCGGGATAAAACCACCCGCCTTTTGCGCGTGGCCGCCACCGCCTCCAACCCCCTTTACAAGAAATTGTGCAAGCTCGTTTGCCCGCACCGTGCGGATACAGCTGCGGACGGACAATTTTATGCCATATGACAGTTCGCAATAAATCACACACAAATCAATAATGTCAACCTGAAGCATCAGGTCGCTGATAAAACCAAGGATGTTCGGGTCACAGGGCTGCGTTTTCACAATCGCAAAATGCCCTTTTTCATGGTACTGGTAAGATTTGAGTGCCTCCGCCGCAATCTGCATCTCCCCGATGCTTAAATTTGTATTGCGAAGCTGCATCATCAACCCCTCATGGAATTTTACCGTGTCGCGCAGGTCACGGTCTACCGGGTGGCTGATTTCCGAGAGGGAATTGGTATCCATATACAAGCCGTAATACAGCGCCGTCATAAGATCCTTATCCTCCCCAAGCGGATACCCCTCCTGCCCCAAAAGCTGCCAGACAAGCGCCGCACAGCTCCCATAATTACTGCGGACCTCCTTGAAATCCGCCGTATGCCCCATGTCGATATGATGGTCGAGGATGGCAACATGCCGCGCATCAAAATGCGTCACATTGCCTTCCCCGTACTGGCAATCCACCGTGACCAAAAGCTCCGCCTCCGGCAGGCTCCCACAGTGCCGGATAGGGATCTTTAATGCCGTGGCCATCAGGATGAGATTGGCCTTGTGGATTTCTTCCTTTCCGCCGTAGATCAGCTCTGCTTCCTTCCCCTTCCACCGCAGGTAGCGGTATACCCCAAAACCTGCGGCAATCGCGTCCGCGTCCGGATTGTCATGGCATTGGACCACCACATGCCCAAAGCCAGCCAAGTCACTTAACCTCATAATAATATGCGGGGGCTGCCAAAATGCGGCAGCCCCTCCTCCCTTTCCTTCCATATTTTTACATATTCTATAACTACACCCCGTTATTCCCGGCTGGTACGGTACGGGTCGGTGCGTGTTCCACTGCCGGTCAACCCGCCCTCCGGCAGTTTTACCACGACCGCCGGACGCACCCCACAGCCCGCCGAGCATGCATATTTTACAATCACATCCCCCTCCCCTTCAAAACCGCTGCCACAGGTCATGACCTCATGGGCACTGCCCTCTGCCGGCGTGCGGAAATACCATGGGATCGTCTCCTGCGAATATGAATGGTAGAGCGGATAGATGGTTCCCCGGCTCGCCGCGATTGCCGCGTCGGTCGGTGCCGCATAGCGCGAAATCTTCTGCCCGTCAAGGTAACGTGCCGCCTCCTCCACGGATAACAGGAATACAAGGTCTTTTGTCGCCCCACCGTCCCTGATGGAATTTTCCGGCGTTTCCACCTCCGTCTCCACAAGGCACGCCAGTTCCTCCTTCGTAAAATCATGCAAAAACCCTGCCTGGTTCTGGTAGCCGTTCACCCCGTCATCCGTTCCCTTCGAAACCGGTTCCTGCCCCCCATACTCCACCACGCCGTCCGCACAGTTAAGCCATGCGCGCAGGTTGGAATACTTCCAGCTGTTGTTGCCGTAATATACGGATAGCTCACTGTCCGGATATTCCCCCGCCGCAAGCTTTTCGCGGTCACATTTCTGTCCGTCCACGCCCCGGCCGTAAACACCGCTCTCCGCCACATCGTAAGGTTTCATGTCAATCAATTTTTCCGTAAGCAGCAGCGCGGTTCCTGCCTTTTCGTCAACCGAAATCACGATCCAGCCAATCTCTGCATCCGCCGTTCCTTCCTGCCCCTGTGGGTAGTAACGGCCAAACGTAAGGTAATCCCCCACGGCGAGGGATGTGGCATCCATCCCGTCTTTTTTTTGCCCGGTATCCGGATTTTTTGTTCCGTCACGGTCCCCTGTTTGCACAAAACCCGGATTCTCCGCCCGCGTCCTTTGCACCCAAAAAGCAGCAGCGGCCACCACCATCAGAAGGCAGGCAGCAACCACAATCTTCGCCACGCCACGCCTGCTGCCGGCACGCTGCCCCTCTTCTTTTCCTACTTTCCCGCCCGGAATTTCTGCCTTCTGCCTTTCGTCCGGCTCTTGTCCAAGAATCTGCCTGATTGCCCCGCAAAGCTCGCCCATATGGCCTTCCGGCGCATCGGCGGCCTGCATCCACTGGTTTGCCATCAAAAAATATTCCATTGATTTCGTCGGCTGCACTTCCCCGACCTTATAAGCGATCAACGGTATATTTTTGTTGACGCAGCGTTCCACCTCACGCAGTACATGCTGCGACTGGTTGGAATTTTCCGAATACAGGAGCACGAAAACTTTCGCCTGCTCAATCCCCGCAATGATCGCCTTCCCATATTCCTCCCCCGGCGCAATGCTGCGCGGTGCCATCCAGCACAAAAGCCCCTGCCCCATCAGGTAACCGTACAATTTTTCCGCCAGGGCAGAATCCTTTGTTGAATATGACAAAAATACTTGATGTTCCATAAATCCCCCTCTTCCTTGCCAGGCCACAAAACACAGCCCTAAACCACGTACCGAAACAGTTCCCCCTATTATAGCGGAAACCATGCCACAGCGCAAGGTCAATTCCGCACATAATTTATCCGTTTTGCAACCTGCTGCGGGAAATCTTGAACAAAGAAAGGAATCCGGGGCTTGATTTTTTTTGTAATTGAAGTACAATAACAATAACGCCACATGCTTTTTTCGACAATACATCCGGTTGGCACCGGCAAAAAATACTTTACGGACGGAGGCTTTTTTCCATGGAAACACAATCAAAAAAGGCAGTCCTTCTGGACTACGCAATGATCACACTCGCCGCACTGATCCTTGATATCGGTGTCTATGTCTTCAAATTCCCAAACAATTTTTCCTTTGGCGGTGTCACCGGCATCGCGGTCGTGCTCGCCAAAAGCCTGCCGCTTACCGCCGGCACACTCAATTTTATCATCAACATGCTGCTCCTTGCCGTGGGGCTTTTCTTCCTTGGCAAAAGCTTCGCGGCGCGCACCGTCTACGCAAGCATTATCATATCCGTCATCCTAAGTGCCCTGGAACGCTTTTTCCCGATGGAAAAACCTCTGACGGGCGAGCCGGTGCTTGAGCTGATTTTCGCAATCATCCTCCCGGCTGCCAGCTCCGCGATCCTTTTTAATATCGGGGCAAGCGGCGGCGGCACGGACATTGTCGCGATGATCCTAAAGAAATACACGAGCATCCATATTGGCACTGCCCTGCTGTTTGTGGACTTGGCCATCGTCATTGCGGCGTGCTTTACGTTCAGCATTGAAACCGGGCTTTTTTCGCTCTGTGGCCTGCTGGCAAAATCCCTTGTCATTGACAGTGTGATCGAGAACCTGAATTTATGTAAATATTTTACAATCGTCTGCGACGACGCAGACCCTATCTGCGATTTCATCCAGACGAAACTTGGCCGCAGCGCCACGAAATTCGAGGGCGAGGGCGTGCATGAGCACCACCATAAATATATTATCCTGACCGTCATGAAACGCAGTCAGGCCATCCAACTGCGCAATTATATCCATGCGACACAGCCCGGGTCATTTATCATGATCACAAACTCAAGCGAGATCATCGGGAAGGGGTTCCGTGGGCTAAACTAGCCCACAAACCCGCACCACCCTAAAAAAACATTCACTCCTTCAAAAACTGCCGCAGCACATCCATCAGCACACTGATATCCAGCGGCTTTGCAATGTGTGCGTTCATCCCGTTCTTTAACGCGGCTTCCTTATCCTCCTCGAGCGCATTGGCTGTCATGGCAAAAATCGGGAGGGTCTTTACATCCCGCCTTGGCAGTGCCCGGATCGTCCTCGTCGCCTCATAGCCGTCCATGATCGGCATCTGCACATCCATCAGGATGGCATCATAGTAAAACTCCGGTGCCTCCTTGACCATTGCGACCGCGTCCGTCCCGTCCGGCGCACTCTCCACCAAAAATCCGGCCTCGGTCAGGATGACTTCCGCGATCTCGCGGTTCAGCTCAATATCCTCCACGAGCAAAAGACGCTTGCCTCCAAAATCTTCCTGCGTCCATAGCGGGGCTTCCTCCCCCTTGCCCGAGATCAGGTTGTTCGCCGCTAAGAGCGCTGATTTTAAGTCGGACATAAACAATGGTTTCGCACAGAACGCGGTCACGCCCGCCGCCCTTGCCTCCTCCTCGATGTCTGTCCAGTCATAGGCCGTCAGGATGATGATCGGCACATCGCCGCCAACCGCACTGCGGATTTTCCTCGCCGTCTCCACACCGCTCGTCTCCGGCATCTGCCAATCAATAATATAAGTATGGTAGGAATCCCCCTCCTCGAAAGCAAGCTTCGCGCGGTACGCCGCCTCCCTGCCGGAAGTCGTCCATTCCGCACGCATGCCAAGCTGCTTTAGCATCTTGCTCACACTGTCGCAGACATTAAAATCATCGTCCACCACCAATGCCCGCAAACCTGCAATTTCCTTGATCTGCTCCGCGTTCTTTTCC
>CAYMGZ010000250.1:0-3875 GCA_964390095.1 uncultured Lachnospiraceae bacterium
AAAATAAAAACGAGAGCCGCATCCGCTACCTGGAGCGTATGATCAAAACCGCGCAGGTAATCAAGGATACCTCAAAGGAAGACGAAGTCGGGCTGTACAATACTGTGGAGCTTTACTTTGAAGAAGAGGATGAAGTTGAGACTTACCGCCTTGTGACAACCGTGCGCGGCAACACTTTAAACGGCTCCGTCAGCATCGACTCACCAATCGGAAAAGCAATTCTTGGGAAAAAAGTTGGAGACCGGGTCTACGTGGCTGTCAATGAAAATGCCGGGTATTATGTGGTAATCCGGAACATCGAAAAGACGCAGGATGACGGAACAGATAAATTGCGGGGATTCTGATACCAATATTTTACCAGAAAAAATTTGACAAACATCGGGAAAAGAGGTAGAATAAAACTGTCAATGAATAAATGCGTCTGCCTGTGCAGGATGAAGGGCTGCAAGTATGGACGAAGAAAAAACAAAGGTGTATCTTTTGGAGGTTGTCTTATGAAAAAAGCTTTTTTTGCTGCTGTGATATTGGTATCCTGTATCTTATCCTCCTGTGGGAAAGAGAAAAATAAGGATGGGGGGGATCTTTTAGGAAATCCCCCGACAAACAACGAGATCGGTGCGGATGATGTGGATTGGGTCAAACCAGACCCGATTGAAACCGGCGGATCGCTTATGTATTATCCGAAAGGGGAAGTGGATCTTTTCTGCCCCGGGGAGGATGGTATGCTCTATACCTATAGCAGGAAGGGGGAAAAGCTTTTTGGATATGATGTGGATGGGAAATTAGCGGGAGAGTATCCGCTAAAAGGCCAGACGGTTTCAGCAATTTATTGCCAGGATGAAAAATGTTATTATATTGATTTTAATAAACTATATGGGATGGATTTTAAGACAGGAACCCCCAAAGTGCTTGCGGAGTTTGACGGGGATTTTTATGCGTTCCGGCAGATTGTTGGCGGGAAGGATGGCCTGTTTATTTTGCGGAAAAGCCAGTACAGGGAAGACTGGGAAGATGTCCGCTTTTCGGAAGATGATGAATATGTTTATGAGGGGGAGGAACTGCTTTTTTATTCTTTTGCAACAGGAAAATTAAAGCGGTTTGATATCCCAAATATAAAGCAGATTATAAAAAATGGCGATGGCGGATTATTGGTTTATGCCTATGACGGGGAAGGCGGTTTTTATTTTGCGGCCTGTGGAACGGACGGGGAATTGGGAGAAAAACAATATACACAAATGAAACTGGGGGCAGTGCTTGATATTGCTTATGATGATGCGGCAGACCAATTGGTTTGCACGGATACAAAAGGGGTATTTGTGACAACGAAGGAAAATGCTTCCGACCGGAACTATATTTTGGAAGAAGTGCCAAGAGGACTGGCGACCCTTTTTTGCAGCGGTGGGTTTACATATGGTCTTTTTTCTGTGGATGGCACAGACCAGGTGATCCGGATGGAACATGCTTCCCTCGTCCATACCGTACCGGCGCTAAATGCCTGTAGGGTAAGCGATGTTTTCCTCCCGCCATATTATGGCTATACCATCAATTATAAAGAACTGACCGTATCCGAGATGGCGATGGTTTTGCTTGCGGGGGATTCGGACTATGATTTTTTGGTCGTGGAGTCGGGCAATGCGCTTGCGGAAAATATCCGCAGGACGGGGGCCTATGAGCCGTTAAATGATGTGGATGGGATGGCGGGGTTCCTGGATGAGTGCCATCCTTATGTGAAGGAAGCCGCGACGGCAGAAAATGGTAATTTCTGGATGCTCCCGCTTGAGGTGGAGACCCCGGTTTTGCTCTGCCAGGAAGAAAAAATGCAAAAATATGGGCTTACCGTGGAGAATCTGGATACGTACATGAAAATGACCGAACAGATTATGCCGCTGCCAAAGGATGGAACGTGCCTGTACAGTGTACCGTATTACCTTATGACGAACGATATCATCCATAAATATTTGAAAAATTATGCAATTAACGGAAACAAGGCAGATTTCCATACGGATGTGTTTCGAAGTTACCTGGACCTGATGCGGCAGTATGATGAAAGGGTGAATGCGGGGGAGGTGCTGTTTGACACCACCACCGCGGCACATGGTGCAAGCCAGAAGGAGCGTTGTGCGGATACATTGTTCGCTTTGGAACGCAGCAGCATATTCCGGCAGGGGAACAAAGATTATTTGCATTATGATGTGTGCGGGGATTTCCATGCATATAAAGCCCCGGTATTGGAGGAGGGGAAACCTGTAAAGAACCAGGCGGAACTGTGTTTTATTGTCGTGAACCCGAATTCCCGAAAAAAGAAATGGGTATTGTCGTACCTGGAAGAAGTCTGCAAAGGGATCCGTGAGGATTCCGGGGTGTTTTTGCTTGCCAAAAACCAGTTTGAAGGACAGCCGTTGTGGCAGGAAGTGCAAGAAATTGTGGCGGATTCAGAAATATATTTTGCGTACCCGGACGAGATTATTATGGAAGAACTGGAGCGCTACCGGCTGGAAGGGCAGTCCTATGAGGATACCGTCAATGAAATGGAACGGAAAATGAATATGTACCTGAACGAATAGGACATGAAAGAGGTGTAGGATGCGGTATCGGAGGAAATGCAAATATTTACTATTACCGAGCCTTGCAGGAGTGCTGGTTTTTTACTGTATTCCGTTTGTGCGTGTCGTTTATTATTCCCTGATTGAGAACCAGTTCAGCAAAAAATGGGTGGGGCTTAAAAATTATGGCGTGCTGTTTGGAAACGGGTATTTCCGGCTTGCGATGAAGAATTCCTTTTTGCTGATCATGATTGGCGTGCCGGTTTTGGTGGCGGGGGCGGTGTGCCTGTCGGTTTTGTTCCTGCATCAGAAAAAGCGGATGAAACGGCTGCGCTTCGCTTTTATTTTGCCGATGCTTTTGCCTACGGCGGGCGTTATTATGGTGTGGCGGATGGTGTTTACGGCAAGGGAATCCGCCGTGCCGGTTTATTCCTTGTTTGTGTGGAAAAATATCGGGATTGCACTGATTTTGTGCAGCGCGGCGTTTTCGCTTTTGGATGGGGATGTTTATGAGGCGGCAAAACTGGATGGGGCAAATGGCATACGGCTGCATTGGTATGTGACACTGCCGCTTCTCGCACCGACCCTGTTTTTTGTGACGCTGCTGGGAATTGTCTACAGTTTCCGTATTTTCCGGGAAAGTTATCTGTATTATGGCTCGAATTACCCGCCGGATGCAGGGTACAATCTCCAGTATTATATGAACAATCATTTTTTAAAGCTAAATTACCAGTATCTTGCGTGCGGTGCGGTCGTCACAACAATTTTAATCTGTGTGATCGTGGTTGTGGGAATGCGGGTCCAGGACAGGTTGCAGTAAGGAGTGTGCGTTGAAAAGTATAAAGAAGAAAATGGCTGGTTTTTTGATTTTGCTGCTTGCATTTTTATTCCTTTTCCCGGCACTGTTTACGCTGTTACGTTCCTTTGTGCAAAGCGATGGTAATGGTGTGGGGTTTTCCCTTGTCGGGTACTATGATATTTTAGTGGAGGAAAGCTGGTATCTGCGCAGTTTTTGGAATTCCGTTTTTTATGCGGGTGTGATTACGCTGCTGAACCTGGTGTTTTGCATCCCTGCTGCCTATGCGTTCCGGGAGGCGGATTTTCGCGGGAAGAGGGCATTGTATTTTTTTTACATTATTCTGATGATGATGCCGCTGCAGGTGACAATGCTGCCAAATTATATTGGGCTTAGGGATATGAAATTGCTGGATACGCGGCTTGCGCTGGTGCTGCCGGGGATCTTTACCCCTTTTGGCGTTATTTTAATGGCACAATATATGCGGGGGCTGGATGCGAGTGTTTTGGAGGCGGCAAGGCTTGAAACAAAGTCCG
>CAYMGZ010000250.1:3885-5019 GCA_964390095.1 uncultured Lachnospiraceae bacterium
AGATTTTTTTGAAAAGCGAGGAGAAACAGCCGCTTTCTGTATTGCTTGCGATGCAGAAGGAGGTGGATTTTTCCTTTTTTGCGGGCAGTGTGTTATTTATGGTTCCGGTTGTGGTACTTTACTTGTATTTCCATGAAAATCTGGAGGAAGGGCTTGGGAATTTAAAATTATGAGGGAGCGGGGATTTTTAAATCGGTTTGCGGTTTTCTTTTTTGCGTTCCTCTTGTTTTTTACACTGTTTTCCGGTTCGTTAAGGAGTAAGACAACCCCAAAGGTGATGTATATGCGGGTGAAGGAGCGGATGTTTCCGGTTACGGTGGGTTTGGAGGATGGCGGGCAGTATGTTTCATCAAAGCGGGAGCTGGGAGTTTTTCAATCTGCCCTTCATTTTTTGGAGGAAAATTCTTTGGAAGACGATTCCTTTTCCGACAATTCTTTCGAAGACGATGCTTTTTCCGATAATTCTTTTTCTGGTCATTCGTTAGAAGAGAATTCCCGGAAAGGGAATGGGAAAACAATTGCATACACTTTTGTGCTAAAACAAACAGAGGATGGTTATGTCGTGCGGGAGTGTCTGGTGGAGCTTGGTGAGACGGCGGATGGGTGGTACGAGGTAAAAGCTGGTTTGGGTAAAGGGGACCTGGTGGTCTGTGCGATGGACCGGGAGCTTTCGGATGGGATGCGGGTTGAGGTGTGGGAGGAAGGGCAGGATGGGAAGTAATTTCCACCGGAAGGAATGGATGGAGGATATTTTGTGGGAAAGCGGGATATGTTATATTTTGGGGTGTTTTTTGTTATTTTAGGGTGTCTTTTGGGGCTTTACAAGATCAATGCCCTGATCCCGGAAGGGGTTTTGGTATCAGGCATCCCGGAGGGCGAAATCGAGGAAATGTACCAGGGGCTGTATGATGGGAGGACGGCGTATGATATGGGTGTGGGAACAGGAGAGGATTTGGATGCGTGGATACTTGCACCGAAGAAGGATGCGGAACAAATACTGGCATTTACCCTGCAAAAAAGATTTCCGGATGCCTATGTGAGGGCGTTGGGGGTGGAGCGCAGGATGCGGCTTGCGGGGATTTTGTTTTTGGCGTGTATTGTTTTGTTTGTGGCTTTGAACCGTCTGGTCTTTTT
>CAYMGZ010000251.1:0-1942 GCA_964390095.1 uncultured Lachnospiraceae bacterium
TGTATCAAAAGGCAGCAGGCAGATGGATTATTTTACAAAACTTTTTAAATACCAAGGGACCGGAGTCAGGGAATATTGGGTGGTTGACCCGGAGAAAAAAGTGGTGGTGGTTTACAATTTTGAGCAGGGCACCATGATGGAATATGCATTTGGGGAGGATGTTCCGGCAGGGATATATGAGGGATTTTTTATTCGGGTAGATATATAGTTGGCGGTTCATTATCGCAGGCTGCGCCGGGCACGGCCTCTCTGCGGCATCGACAGCTTCTTGACAGATGGCTGTTTCCATGATAGAATAGCATAAAGTTGGAAGAAAGAGGTGTGGCAATGATCCGTAAGTAATTCAAATTTGCAGGATGGCGAATCAATAAGTTTACCGTATGCCAATGGCATAGGGGCTTGTTTTGCTGTTTGGATTTGGATTGCTTGCTGCTTTTGCAGTTTGGTCATTTGCTGCACTTATTTTTGCGGGTGTTTTTCGCATGGACATTTCCGCTTGTGCAATGGATGGTTCCATTTTCGACAGGTTTTGGTTCGCTGTCGGGAGTGGAACTATTTTTATGCGCGGGGGGTGTTTTGGGAGAGTGGCCGTTTCGGGCGGCACGCGCCCCTTGTGGTAGTAAGCGGGGGAAGGTTTCCCGCTTGGTTGATGTGGAGGTGTCCGATGTTAGAATTAAAAAATATTACGATAAGCCTGAAAAAGGATGACCGGTGTATCGTGGATGATTTTTCGTTTTCCTTAAACCGCGGCGAGAAGGCCGTGATCATCGGGGAGGAGGGGAACGGGAAATCCACGCTATTAAAATTTATTTACCGGAGGAAATGGATTGAAGAATATTGCAGCCATTCGGGGGAAGTGGTCACAAAAGGGAAGATGGCGTACCTGCCCCAGATGATGGAGGAGGAACTTTGCAAACTTACACTTTTGGAATATTTTGGGGATTCGGAATACTATATGTACACGGATCTTTTGGCAAGGCTCGGGCTTTCGGTGGAGTTTATCCTATCGGGGCAGGTGCTTGGCACGCTGTCCGGCGGCGAGAGGGTGAAGGTGCAGCTTGCAAGGCTTCTGATGGATGAGCCGGACGTTTTGCTGTTAGATGAGCCGACCAATGATTTGGACATCCAGACATTGCAGTGGCTGGAGACGTTTATCGCGGAAAGCAAATTGCCCATCCTCTATATTTCACACGATGAGACTTTGATTGAACACACGGCGAATGTCATTGTGCATATGGAGCAGATCATCCGCAAGACAAAATGCCGGATCATGGTTTCGCGCTGCCCTTACCGCGAATATCTCTCCCGCCGGAGGAATGATTTCTCGCATCAGGAGCAGGTGGCAAAAAAACAGCGGGAGGATTACGATAAGCAGATGGAAAAATGGCGTAGGATCTACAACCGCGTGAACCATGAACAGGAGGTGATCTCAAGGCAGAACCCAGGCGGCGCGGCGGCATTGAAAAGGAAAATGCATACCGTGCTTTCGATGGGCAGGCGCTTTGAGCGGGAAAAGGAGGATTTCCTTGATTTCCCGCAGGAAGAGGAGGCGATTTTAGCAAAATTTGACCCTTCCATCCGTCTGCCGACGGGTAAGACCGTGCTTGATTTTTCGCTGGATGCCTTAAAGGTGGGGGAGCGGGTTTTAGCAAGGGATTTGCGGCTTTTTGTGGCGGGGGGTGAGCATGTGGGGATCATCGGCAAAAACGGTATCGGGAAGTCTACTTTTTTGAAACACTTATGGGAGGGGATGAAAGACCGCCGCGATATCTGTGCGATGGTGATGCCGCAGGATTATTCCGAGGTGCTTGATTTTGGGAAAACGCCGGTGGAATATCTGGCGGAGCATTATACGAAGGATGAGGTGACAAGGGCGAGGACTTATATGGGCGGCATGAAATTCACACACGGGGAAATGATGGGTAAAATCGGGGATTTAAGC
>CAYMGZ010000251.1:1952-5016 GCA_964390095.1 uncultured Lachnospiraceae bacterium
TGCGCGCGGCGCTTGCAGGGTTTGGCGGGGCAATCATCAGCGTGTCACATGACAGGAAATATCTGGGTGAAGTCTGTGGCAAGGTTTATGAACTGCGGGAGGATGGGCTGGTTTTGGCTGTGGAAAATTAATTCTATTTTTCGGGTGCATTTGCCAGGGAAAATGCAGAAACCAGTTTGCCGAAAAAGGGAACGGGAGGTTGCAAAATCAGGAGTTTGGAGGACTGGAGGGAACATGGCTGGAGGACATGGTATGATAAGGACAGAAAGATTAAGCATTGTGCCGTTTGAAATGAAGTATTTAAAAGAGTATTATATGGGATTCAATGAAGAAATAACGAAATACCAGTGGCCGGATCCGTTTGGGAGCATGGATGATGCAAAGGGTGTATTACAGGGATTTCTGGATGAAATGGGAAGGGGGGAAACATTGATTTTCAGTATTCTTTCGGAGGATGCCGCATTCCTTGGAAGTGTTGAGGTTCATGGACTTATGGGGGATTGCCCGGAATTGGGTATCTGGATCATGGTGCCAAGGCAGAACAAGGGTTATGCATATGAAGCACTGGCTGCAGTTCTTTCGTATGTGCGCTCCCGATATGGTAAAGATGAATTTTATTACGAAGCGGATGCCCGAAATATAGGCAGTGTCAAGCTCTTGCAAAAGTTTGGAAAAGAATACGGAATCCTTGCAGGGGAAGCTGAAAAATTAATTACGGAGTCAGGCAAAAAGTTAGAATTGCAAGGATATATTCTTAAGGCAAAGTAAAATAAATTTGCTGTGAGGGGGCAGGGTGGATATGGAATTGCTTTGTTGATGAAGTCCTGCGGCCCCATCCCCCAAAAGACCGATGGCCACGCAATGGCGGAACGGGCTTTTTGGGGATGGGGCGGGGCAAAAGGTGATTTAAATGTAAAGTGTGTAATTACCTCCCTTATGCGCTTTATATTCGATATCGGAATAAAAATAACTTGCGGAGTCATCAAGGATTTTCCTGAGTGAAACTTTTGTCATTTCCGTGCAGTCACTCCGTGTCAGGGCTTCCGATATATCGCAGAAAAAGGCTTCGCTGTTTTCACACATATCACTGACAGGATCGCCGTTGATATAGTCCATTTCGAATAGAAGGTACCATGTATTGCGGTCACAGCGGATTCCTGCCATGCGCCTAACTTCTGCCGCAATGCCTGTTTCTTCCAAAACTTCCCGCACGGCAGCCTCCTCCGGCAATTCATGTTCATGGCAAAATCCGCCGGGAATCAACAGTTTTCCATTTGCGCTTCCATATGTATGCCTCACAAGCAGAATTTCATTTTTCTTTCTTACAATACAGCCTACCGAAAAGCAATCGTTATCCTTCATATCTCATCCCCCATTTTTTAATATGCAATCAAGTTCCTGAAAATTGTTTACAGTATTGCCGGAATAAACTTCATGGTCCCTGTTAAATAAAACAGCATTTATTCCCATCTTTTGTGCCGCATTTAGGTTCTGTACGCTGTTATCAACAAAAATACAATCCTGTGGACTGCATTGCAGATGTTCGGTCACATAGGCAAAGATCCGGTTTTCCGGTTTGCGCATATGGATTTCCCCGCTGACAATGGTTTCTTTAAAGTATTTTTGGAGCCCATGCAGATTTAATAAATATTTGCTCCATTCTTTCACGTCATTGGAGAGCAGGATAAAATCATATTGTTTGTAATTGCGTTCGGCAAACCACAAAAATTCCGGATCCAACGTTAAGAAATTTGTCAGGTAATCCCGCATGGTTTTAGCCGGATCCTGGTATCCAAGCAGGGAAAGAAATTCATCCGAGGATAATTCCCCGTTCCCTGCTTTTGTAAATAAATTTTCTTCGCGGAATGCCCCTGTGAGCCGGTTATGTTCCTTTTCCCCAAAATGTTCGAAGGTGTACGGGATAAAATATCCTTTGCTTTCTTTTATGATTACGCCGTACATGTCAAGTAAAAGGATTTTCCTTTTACGGAGCCTTTTTTCCATAAGAAATCATCTGCCCTTTCATAAACGTATATCCCGCATTGGGGTTTTCCCTGAAAAATTCTGCGATTTCAATATTCCGGTTACAATAATCTTCCGCTTCTTTGTGGGATAGGCCATGTGTCAGCAAATGGAGGATTAACTTGTCTTTTTCCTCTTTGCTGATACCGGAGATCCAGTCATTGTATGCAATAAAATCATTTTTCATTTCGTTGTAATTCGCAGACTGTGTGGTGACAAATTCCACTTTGTCGTTCATCCTCACATCGACATCAACCAGCCCCAGTTTCTGCATGATATGCGCGGCCCGGATTGCAACCGCGTAATCCCGCCCCTGCATGGCAAGTTCCGTCTGCCACTTTTTTTCCAGCCCTTCATGCCGGCATAGCGCCTGATAGTCCATGCCGTCAATATAAAGCCCGCAGCATTCAAATTCCCGGTTTGCGTCGATACAGACGACATATCCGCCGGGTTTTGCAAAGGTTATCATTTTCCGGATAAAAGCAGCCGGGTGATCCAGATGGCGGAGGACGGCCTGGCATATGACAAGGTCATACTGGTCTTTTGCGGGATATTCAAAGACATTTTCGCAGAGAAAGTCCGCTTTTATTCTTTGGTTCTCAAAGAGGGTTTTCCCTTTTTGGATTAAGTCTTCTGCAAAATCAATCCCGGTATAGGTGCTTCCTTCGGGCAGGTTCGGAAGGAACAACAATCCTAAAAATCCGTAACCGCAGCCGCAATCCAACACGGAAACTGGTTGGTCAATTTGAAAGACCTGTGAAATCAGGAAGCGGGCATAATCCTCGTTCCAGTAATTTTTCCGTGTCCGTAAGAGATATTCCAGTTTTTGGTTCCAAAAATCTTTTGTGGCTGTCTGTTCGGGGATATAGGTTTCGTCATCCAGCGGTTTTAGACCTAATAGCTGGTCGGTTGATACTTTGAAATAATCGGCCAGCAATGGAAGGAAAGAAATGTCCGGCATATTGGTTCCGGTTTCCCACTTGCTGATTGTCTGGAACGATACCCCGATGCTGTCGGCAAGCTCCTGCTGTGTCAGTTTCGT
>CAYMGZ010000252.1:0-4996 GCA_964390095.1 uncultured Lachnospiraceae bacterium
ATGGAATATCGTAATGTTTATGGTGGAAAAGTTGTACTAGAACGCCACGTAATAAGGAGGAAGCACAATTGTTATTAACAATCACATACGAAGGACAGGACACACAGGATCTTGGGTATCTGCTACATAAACATCCTGACCGTGCGCAGGAATTTGAATTAAGTTATGGGAAAGCGTATGTTTTTTACCCCGAGGTAAGCAGCGAACGCACCACTGCCGCGCTTTTGCTGGAGATCGACCCGATTGACCTTGCAAAAGGCAAACTCGGCAGCAGGGACGGCGGTTTATTTGATTATGTCAATGACCGGCCATACGCGTCCACTTCCTTTCTGAGCACGGCAATTTCCCGCGTTTTTGGAACGGCGATGAATGGAAGGTGCAAGGAAAAACAGGAGCTTGCCGATACGGCGCTTCCCCTTACCGCACAGCTTGTTTCCTTGAAAGATGGCGGGGAGGAGGGGCTTGCCGCACAACTTTTTGAACCACTTGGGTATACCGTGGAAACAAAACGTATCCCGCTTGACATAAAATTCCCGGAATGGGGGATGTCACCCTATATTACCCTTACCATCCACGGAACCGTCCGGCTGTCCGAACTGTTAAACCATCTCTACGTCCTGATTCCTGTTTTTGACAAACAGAAACATTATTATATCGCGGAGAGCGAAATCAAGAAGCTGCTCGACCACGGCGAAGGGTGGCTTGCCGGGCATCCATACAAAGAAAAAATCGCGCGCCGGTACTTTATGGCACGGACAAGCTACGCAAGGAAAGCGATCGACATCCTGCTTGACGGGGAAACCGGCTCGGCTGCGGAAGACGGGGAACTTCCGGAGATGGAGGGGGAGCCGGAGATCTCCGGGGCGGAGGGGGATGCGGCAAATAACGGCGAACCCGTCATAAACCACAGCCAAACCCCGCATACCCCGCTCAACACCCTGCGCCTTTTGGCCGTGAAGGATGCCGTGCTCGCAAGCGGCGCGTCCACCGTGATTGACCTTGGCTGCGGGGAATGCAAGCTGACCTCGCTCCTTTTAAACGAGCCGCAGATCAAAAAAGTCACCGCCTGCGATGTCTCCACCGCCGTCCTGGAAAAAGCCGCAAAGCGCCTGCGCCTTGAGAGGATGCAGCCGTTCCGCAAAAACAAGCTGACGCTGATGCAGGCTTCCCTGACCTACAAGGACAAACGTTTTGAGGGATTTGACTGCGCCTGCGTCATCGAGGTCATCGAGCATATCGAGCCGATGCGCATCCCTGCGTTTGAGCGCATCCTCTTTGAATTTGCCGCCCCGCGCACCGTGGTCTTAACCACACCAAACAAAGAATACAATGCCAACTACGGGACAATGCAGGAAAATACCCTGCGCCATAACGACCACCGCTTTGAGTGGACAAGGGAAGAATTTTTGGCATGGACAAAACATGTCTGCGACCGCTTCGGCTACCATTGCGAGATCACCGGGGTCGGTGATTACGATGAAGCCTGCGGCAATCCAACACAGATGGGGGTATTTACAAAAAATGGAAAATTATAAAATCGAACTGCCCGAATTCTGCCTCGTTGCCATGGTCGGCGCGACTTCCTCGGGAAAGACCAGCTTTGCCAACAAACATTTCCTGCCAACCGAGGTACTTTCCTCCGACTTTTTCCGGGGGATGGTCTGCGATGACGAAAACAGCCAGGACGTTTCGGCGGACGCGTTTGATTTGTTGTATTACGCGGCAAACAAACGCTTAGACCACCGGAAGCTAACGGTGGTCGATGCCACAAACCTCCAGACGGAGGCAAGGAAAAAAATCGTTTCCCTTGCAAAAGAGCAAAATGTCCATGCGGCCGCCATCGTGTTAAACCTCCCGGAGGAACTTCTGCTTGCGCGCAACAAAATGCGCCCGGACCGAAACCTTCCGGAACGCGTCGTCCGCCAGCATTGCCGCGAAGTAAAACGAAGCATCCGCGGCCTGAAACGGGAGGGATTCCGCTTCGTCTACGTGATCAATTCCCCCGAACAGCTCGAACACACGGAAATTGTCCGCACAAAATTGTGGAATGACAAGAAGGACGAGCATGGTCCTTTTGATATCATCGGGGATATCCACGGATGCTTTGACGAGCTTGTGGCACTCCTTATGCAGCTTGGCTATGTAAAAACAGGGCAGGGCTTTGCGCACCCGGACGGCAGGAAAGCCGCCTTCCTCGGCGATTTCTGTGACCGCGGCCCAAAAAACGGGGAGGTACTGCGCCTTGTCATGGATATGGTAAAATCCGGGAATGCCATTGCCGTTCCCGGAAACCACGACGTAAAGCTGCTCAAATACTTGCAGGGCAAGACCGTCTCCATGACACATGGGATAGACCAAACGATCGCTGAGCTGGAGGCAAAAGGGGAAGAATTCAAGGCGGAAACCGCCAAATTTATCGACAGCCTGGTCAGCCACTATGTGCTCGATGACGGGAAGCTTGTGATTTCCCACGCGGGGCTGAAACAGGAATACATCGGCCGCACTTCCTCAAAAATCCGTGAATTCTGCCTCTACGGGGAAACAACCGGCGAGACGGATTCCTTCGGCCTGCCCGTCCGGCTTGACTGGGCGGCGGATTACCGTGGGCGCGCCACCATCGTGTACGGCCATATCGCGGGCAGGGAAATCAAAGCCATAAACGGCACCTACTGCATTGATACCGGCTGCGTATATGGCGGGAAGCTGACCGCGTACCGCTACCCGGAACGTGACCTTGTTAAGGTGGATGCGGGAAAGGAATATTATGCGCCGGAAAAACCGCTTGCAGAACCTAAGGAAGATGATATGGGTGATTTGCTCACCGTGGGGGATTTCAACCACAAACTGCATATCACAACCAATCTCCTGCCCTCCATCGATATCCACGAAAACAACACTTCCGCCGCGTTGGAAATCATGTCGCGCTTCGCGGCGGACCCGCACTGGCTGATCTACCTGCCGCCGACCATGTCGCCCTGTGAGACAAGCGAGCTGGACGGCTATCTGGAGCATCCGCTGCAGGCCTTTGCATACTATAAAAACAGGGGGATCAAAAACGTTGTCTGTGAGAAAAAACATATGGGTTCGCGCGCGGTGATTGTACTCTGCAAAAATGCAAAGACCGCAAACGAACGCTTTGGCATCACCGACGGCACCCGGGGCATTATCTACAGCAGAACCGGACGGCGCTTTTTTGATGAACTGCAGACGGAATCGGAACTGCTTAGCCGTCTCGACGATGTTCTGGAAAAAACCGGGTTTTGGAAAGATTTTGCAACCGACTGGGTGTGCCTTGACACCGAGTTGATGCCATGGTCACAAAAAGCACAAAGCCTGATCCGCTCCCAGTACGCGGCAACCGGGAATGCCGGGATGGCGGGGCTTTCCGCCGCCGTACAGGCACTTGGCAGTGCCTGTGCAAGGATCCATGCCGTTCCCCAGACAGATCCCGGGCAGGACGTAGATCTTTCCTTTCTGTCCGGGCGCTTCCTAGCAAAGCAGGAAGATCTGGTACGCTATATCGATGCATACCGCGAGTATTGCTGGACGGTAAAAAGCACCGATGACTTCCGCATTGCCCCATTCCATATCCTGGCATGCGAAGGCAGGGTTTTTTCCGGCGAAAAACATGTATGGCATATGGAAACGATCAAAAAATACATCACGGGGACCGACCCTGTTTTTATGGAAACGCCTTACCTTTGTGTGGATACGGAGGAGGAAGCCAGTGTGGAAAACGGGGTAAACTGGTGGCTTTCCCTCACGGGAAGCGGCGGCGAGGGCATGGTTGTCAAGCCGGAAACCTTCATCGCCAAACAAAACGGCACGCTCCTGCAGCCTGCGGTCAAATGCAGGGGGCGCGAATATCTGCGCATCATTTACGGGGCGGAATACTTAGAACCCGATCATTTAAGGCGGTTGAAAAAACGCTCGCTCAGCCGTAAGCGGACGTTAGCGCTAAAGGAATTCTCCCTTGGGATGGAATCCCTGGACCGTTTCGTGCAGGGCGCGCCGCTCTACCGGGTGCATGAATGCTCGTTCGGGGTGCTCGCACTGGAAAGCGAGCCGGTGGACCCAAGGCTGTAACCGGCCACGCGTCATGCATGAAAAGCCGGGCATTTGGTGGATGCACATATAGGCAATGAAAACCCCTGCCAACTGACCGGCAACACCAACAACCGAAACCGGGGGAATTACGGTGAAAATGTAATTCCCCCGGCAAAATCATATTTTTTTCAATGCTTATCCCTTTTTCTTCGCTTGAAGTGGTAAACGAAAACTGGACACAGCGTTCCCCTTCCAAAGCCAATCCCCATTACTATTTATAAAAATATTTCACCCCACCATTGCCTCTTGCTTTTTCTTTCTTCCTGTGCTATCATTCGTACAATGATTTGCATACTGCCTTGGTTCTTTGTACCGCCTTTTTGCGTCTTGTTACCACCGGCAGGAATGAAACCCAAAAAACGCCAGAGAAACTCCTACCGGAAATTGAAAAAGAACAGGGGATGGTTTCCATACAAACAATGGCCATTATGATCGGCATCCAGGCAAGCGGCAAAAGCACATTTTGCCGGAATCATTTGCCCGGATATGTCCGGATCAATCTCGACACACTCCACACGCGCAACAAGGAAAACATAGCAATGGACGAAGCGTTTTCCTCGGGAAGTGACATTGTCATCGACAATACAAACCCAACCGCAAAAGACCGCAAAAAATATATCACAAAAGCAAAAGAACATGGCTACCATATCATCGGCTACTTTATGCAGTCGCGCCTTAAGGAGTGTACCGCCCGCAACGAACTGCGCGAAGGAAAAGCAAAGATTCCCGCAAAGGCGATTGCGGCAACCTCAAACCGATTGGAGATGCCCTCCTATGAGGAAGGATTTGACGAGCTGTACTTTGTCCGGATAGCAGATACCGGGATGTACGCCCATCCGTGGCAGGTACAGGGAATGGGGGAATAAAATGAATTTTGATGAATTAGACC
>CAYMGZ010000253.1:0-3827 GCA_964390095.1 uncultured Lachnospiraceae bacterium
TGCCGGTTGGGTTTGTTTGAAAACCCGGCCGGCATTTTGTCGTTACAAAAGCCGAAACTATGTTCGGGAAAAGACTTGACAAAAGGGAAAAATGTAGTATAATAGAAGAACAAACGTTCGATACAGGAAACCGGATGAGGAAAAGGGCGGTAGGACAATGGCAATGGTTTATCAGGAAAATATGGGCCTTGAGGAAAAACTGCGCATCCTTGCAGATGCGGCGAAGTACGATGCAGCATGTACATCAAGCGGTGTGGACCGGCCGGGGGCTGCAGGGATGACAGGGAATTCTGCGGCATGCGGGATATGCCACAGTTTTGCGGCCGACGGGCGCTGTATTTCCCTGCTGAAGATATTATATACAAATGAATGCATTTATGATTGTAAATATTGTATAAACCGCAGTTCAAATGACATTGTCCGCACGGCCTTTACGCCGGAGGAAGTCTGCACGCTGACAATGGAATTTTACCGGAGGAACTACATCGAAGGGCTTTTTTTAAGCTCCGGCATCATGCATAGCCCAAACAGGACGATGGAGCAGATTGTAAAGACTTTGCGCATGCTGCGGGAAAACTACCGTTTTTATGGCTATATCCACTGCAAGGCGATCCCGGGTGCGGACGAGAGCCTGATTGAGATGGCGGGGTGGTATGCCGACCGCATGAGCGTAAACCTTGAGCTGCCTACCGCCGAGGGGTTAAAGCGCCTTGCGCCCCATAAAAACCGGAAAAACATATTGCTGCCGATGCGCAAGATCCAGAACGGGATTGAAGAAAGCAGGGAAGTGCTTGGCACATGCGGCGGGAATAAAGGTTCTTACTGGCACACAAGGAGGAAGTTGGAAGGGAAGACCACGGCGCAAAAAGAAAAGGAAGATGCGGCATTGTTCGCCAAGGAAAGGGGAAGGATCAAAGGGCTTGACCCGTATGTGTTGGCGGCGGGGGAACCGGCGGGAAACGTGCCGGATGGCAACAAGGCGGTTGGTACGCCGGATACCGGAATGGGAGGGGGGATGAAAACTGCCGGGGGGATGGCAGTAAAAAATGGCTATGGGCAAGATTTTATGGCAGAAGGGTATGGGAGTGCAGGGAAACTTGCCCTGCCGCCGCTTACGGCACGCGGCTTTGTACCCGCGGGGCAAAGCACGCAGATGATCATCGGTGCGACACCGGAGACGGATTTTGAGGTAATCTCGGTCGCGGAGGCATTGTATCAGAGATTTGACCTAAAAAGGGTATTTTACTCCGCGTTTGTCCGGGTAAACGATGATGCAAACCTTCCCGTCCTGCCCGGTGGACCGCCGCTTTTGCGGGAACACCGCATGTATCAGGCGGACTGGCTTTTGCGTTACTATGGCTTTTCGGCGGGGGAAATCCTGACAAAAGAGCGCCCTAATTTCAATGTTTTGCTGGACCCAAAGTGCAACTGGGCGATTGGGCATCTTCAGATGTTCCCAGTCGAAATCAACAAAGCAGACTATTTTAAGCTTCTGCGCGTGCCCGGGGTTGGACCAAAATCGGCAAGGCGGATTGTCGAGGCGAGAAAAAATGCCATACTTGACTTTAAAGACCTGAAGAAATTGGGGGTTGTCCTAAAGCGCGCATTATATTTTATTACATGTTCGGGGCGGATGCTGTACCCGACAAAGCTTGAGGAGGATTATATTGTACAGCACCTTTTGGACGCGTCGGAGAAGCTGCCGGCACATCTGAATGGGGACCGCTTTACGTACCGCCAGATGTCATTGTTCGATGTCGGCGGGATTTTGGAAAAGGAACAGGTTTGTGGATAGGCTTGCCGCTTTGGTTAAAAAAATGGCTCTGCCGGCTGATGGTGGGTAGCAGGCAAAACCTGTCCGGGGATATTGGGAGGGGAAATTATGCTATTAAGGGAAGAAAAGCAAAACCGGATTTATGAGTGCGAAGACACCCTGGAGGGGATGCTTTCCGGAATTTACCAGGCGTGGGATGTATCTTACGGGCATGATTATATCCACCTGACCGTGCCTGCGGCAGGGGGGAGTGAAACCATGTTGCTCTTTAGCGAATACCATACGGTGGTGCCGGATGCAGGACAGGCGCAAAAGGTCATCCGCACCATATGCAAAAAGACTTCAGGGGAGGTGTGTGAAAAATTACTTGGCGCACTGTATTCCGCAAATCCGGAAAAGGCGGATGCCGTTTACCATGTCCTCCCAAAAGCATTCCGGATGGGCAAACAGGTGATTGGGGATTTGGCAGACCCATATGTCCAAGCGGTGTTTGAGATGAACCGTGCGGTGCGAAACGAAGCGCATGAATATCTGGGCTTCCTGCGTTTTGAGGAACAGCAAAATGGTGTCCTGCTCGCCAGGTTTTCACCGAAAAATGACCTTTTGGAACTTGTGGCACCGCATTTTGTGGACCGGTTTCCGGGGGAGAATTTTGTGATTTATGACACAAAGCGCAAAAAAGCGGCATTCCACCAGAAAAATAGCCCTTTTATCATCCGGGAATTTTTAGAGGAGGAATTTGTAAAATTTTTCCAAATCTCACAGAAAGAGGCACAGTTTCAGGCAATGTGGCGGTTATTTTTTGAAACGATTGCAATAGAAGAAAGGGAAAACAGGAAATTGCAAAGAAATCTTATGCCATATCATTATAGAACTTATATGACGGAAATAAAATGAAGTATCATAAAACATATCATGTCATACGGCCACAAATATGGTATACGGAAGAAAAATACGCTTTTTCTATGAATCCGTTTCGGATTCTGAATAGAATCCTGATCCTTGCAAATACTATGGGTGTGAAAAATACTTTATAGGAGGAGTGAGGTTTCATGAAAAACAAAATTTTAGCATTATTACTTTGTGGTTGCCTTGCGGCCACTGGAATGGTGGCATGTTCTTCCAATCCGGACCATAATAATTCCGTGACGGATGAAAATGCCGGGGATAAGACAGACAATAATACGACTGGAGGAAAACCGGGTAACAACGATACCAACGGAGGGAATGGCAGCGGTTCCGGAACCGTTGGGGATGGGGTAAATGATGTGATCAATGGAATTGAAAATGCGGTTGACGATGTGACAGGCGACGGCCCAAATGGCAGTGACACAACCAACGGCGGGAGCAATACAAACGGGAATGGAACGACCAACGGCGGGACCGGCACAAACGGGAATGGGACGACCAACGGCGGAACCAATACAAACGGGAATGGAACGACCAACGGCGGAACCGGCACAGATGCGAATGGAACAACCAACGGCGGAACCAATACAAACGGGAATGGAACAACCAACGGCGAAACCGGTGCAAATGGCAGCGGGGCAGCAAACGGCGGTGCAACAAATGGCAGCAATGGAATGACGAACAATGGTGCTGCAGGCAATGGCAGTGGCACAACCAACAATGGTGGTGTGAACAACGGGGCAGGAACTGCACGTTAGGAGTGTATTGGCAGGGAATTGCCGCAAAATTTGGATTTTTATTTTGCGGCAGCCCTGTTCCACCAAAAGCCAAAACAAGAAAGAAATAAAAAGTTTGGCGAGTACATTGTTTGTTTCCTACATATTAAAATATCCTAGGTCATCCGGATGGATGACATTCATCACAACAAGAAACGGGAGCGGACAACATCGGTTTTTAAGGTTACAAAAACAATCATTGTTTTTGCAATTCAAGGCAAAACACAGAACAGCAAGCCCCGTTGCGTAATATTGTTCCGGCTGGTTCCATCCCAAATTTTTCAGCAATATGTATGGAAGGTGCGTTATCCGGATGGATCACGGCAAAAACCTTGGAAATCCCAAAACAGCCGCAAACGGATAAGGCG